>JAOZSG010000009.1 GCA_029939785.1 Fidelibacterota bacterium
CTCAGCTTGGCGGCCATGCTATCTTTCTCGGACCAAATGATATTGGAATTGGAAAAAGAGAAGCAGTAAAAGATATTGCAAGAGTAATTTCAAGATATGATGATATTATAATGGCGAGACTTTTTGATCATAAACATATGATTGAACTTGCAGAATATTCCGATGTACCGGTTATTAATGGCTTAACTGATCTGAACCATCCATGTCAGATTATGGCAGATATTTTTACAATCCTGGAGCATCGGGGAAATCTTGATAATCTGAAAGTTGTATATATCGGAGATGGGAATAACATAGCAAATTCATGGATTAATCTTGCTGCAAGACTTCCATTACATCTTGTGATTTCATGTCCTGGTGGATATGATGCAGACAAAGAAATTTTGGAAAATGCAAAAAAAACGGGACTTAGTAAAATTGAAGTTATCAGAGATCCCAAAGAAGCTGTGAAAAATGCAGATGTTGTTTATACAGATGTATGGGCAAGTATGGGACAGGAAGATGAAGCAGCAGTAAGAAAAAAGATTTTTGCTCCTTATCAACTTAATTCTGAATTAATGAGTTATGCAAAAGAAGATACATTGGTAATGCATTGTCTGCCTGCTCATAGAGGTGATGAGATTACTGATGAAGTCGTTGATAGCAAACAATCAATCGTCTTTGATGAAGCTGAAAACAGAATGCATATTCAGAAAGCAATTACTCTGAAAATAATGGATATTGAAGTATAGAGTATTTTATCTGGTTTAATACAGAGAAAATTTCCCAGGCGAGCATTGCAGCATGTGCTTGAATGGTATGAACTACATAAAAATTAATTAGTGAGGGGTTATGCGATTTACAGGAATTATTGGCATGATAGTATTGCTTTTATTAGCAGTACTTATATCAAATGATAGAAAAAAAATTCGTTTAAGAGTAGTTTTATGGGGATTGTCTTTACAAATGCTATTTGCAGGAATCATTTTGGGTGGATCAGTTTTATCCTTTTCTACTATGTTTGCATTTTTGTTATTAATTATTGTTTATTTATTTAAAGATTTTATTAATTCAGCTGAAAACAGAAACAAACAAATAATCAATTATGCAGGTGTTTTAGGAATTGCTATCATCTTCGCAACTATTTTATATTTTATAAATAATGTTACTGTTTTAATTTGGTTATTTTGGTTAATAGTAATTGCAATTTTTGGCAAAGCTGTTTTAAAATTACCAAAATTTCAATCACATCTAATAGGAAGTTCAATAATAACAGGATTTATTTGGCTTATCCAAAATGATATTAATGGTAGAACAATTTTTAGAGTGTTAAGTCATAAAGTTGAAAAATTTTTAGATTTATCAATTCTTGGTGCAGAATTTATGTTTGGAAATCTTGCATTGAAACAACATTTTTTTACAAATGGAGAATATTGGCCGGGATTTGGTTTTCAGTTTGGTTTCAGTGTTTTACCTGTTATTATTTTTTTTGGTGCATTTATGGCTATTCTTTATCATCTGGGTGTTATGCAGATTATTATTAAAGGAATGGCTCGTTTCATGCAATGGACGATGGGTACAAGTGGTGCAGAAACTCTCTCCTGTACAGCAAATATTTTTGTCGGTCAAACAGAAGCTCCATTATTAATCAGACCTTTTCTCGATGAAATGACAGAATCAGAGTTGTTGACTATTATGGTAGGAGGTTTTGCTACAATTGCAGGAGGTGTATTAGCCGGATATATTGCGATGGGAATAAGTGCAGGGCATTTGCTTGCTGCAAGTGTTATGTCTGCTCCTGCTGCATTGGTAGTAGCAAAGATAATTTATCCAGAGACCAAACATTCCAGCACTGCAGGTGATATCGAATTACCCAAAGATATAGTAGATTCGACAAATGTTCTTGATGCTGCAACCCGTGGTGTTACTGATGGTTTGAAACTAGCTGTTAATGTTGGTGCTATGTTGATTGCTTTTATTGCTTTAATTGGATTGTTAGATGTTATTTTATCTTATGCTGACAAATTGATAGATGGAAAATTATTAAACGGTGAATTCATTAACTATACGACAGTAAGTAGTATGTCACCTGTTCATGGAGAATTTAATGGAATATTTCCAGGAAGTTTAAAAACTCTTTTTGGAACATTACTTAGTCCTTTAGCATGGCTGATGGGAGTTTCATGGGAGTATGCAGGAGAGGTTGGTAATCTGCTTGGTATAAAACTGGCTCTTACTGAATTTGTTGCTTATGGTTCATTAGCAGAATTGATCGCAAAAAATGTTATTGATGAAAAGGCTATCATAATTTCTACTTATGCTCTTTGTGGTTTTGCAAATTTTGCGTCAATAGGAATTCAAATTGGTGGTATCAGTGCTCTGGCTCCACACAGGAGAAAAGATTTATCTAAAGTAGCATTGAAAGCAATGGCAGGAGGAGCAATTGCATCATGGTTGACTGCTTGTATTGCAGGAATTTTAGTGTAATATTTTTTGTGAAAGATTTAAATTTCAAGAGTGTCTCAGAAAGAAGATGAACAGTTGATTGTACATACTTAGGCGGGTATTTTATAAATAGAGAAAGAACATTATTTCCCACGAAACACACGAAAACCACTAAAATAACAAAATTTTTTTCGTGTTTTTAGCGTGTTTTGCGGGAAAATTGATTTACTTTACAATAACTAAAAAATTAAAGGAGTTTATAATGAAGATGATTTTATTGGGTCCTCCAGGAGTTGGAAAAGGTACTCAGGCACAGAGAATATGTGATGATTTTGGAGTTGTACAGATTTCTACAGGTGATATGCTCAGAAAAGGAGTTAAAGAAGGTACACCGCTTGGTAAAAAAGCTGAAGGTTTTATGTCAAAAGGGGAATTAGTTCCTGATGATGTAATTTTGGGATTGATTGGTGAAACACTTTTTGCTGATGATGCACCAAAAGGATATATTCTCGATGGATTTCCAAGAACAGTTCCACAGGCTGAAGGTTTAAAAAAGATGTTTGAAGATAACAATGAAAAATTGGATTATGTTTTATTGTTGGAAGCACCTTCAGATCTTATTGTGAAACGTCTATCCGCACGTAGAAGTTGTAAAAAATGTAATAAAGTATATAATCTTGTTTCAATGCCTCCAAAAACTGAAGGAAAATGTGATGTTTGTGATGGTTCACTTTATCAGCGTGTTGATGATAAAGAAGAAACTATTAAAAATAGATTGGATATATATAAAAATCAAACAGAGCCTCTTGTTGATTTTTATTCTAAAACGGAAAATCTTGTAAGTGTAGATTCCACCGGTAGTCCTGAAGAAGTTCATAAAAATATTTTGAAAGTTCTGAAAGGTTAAAAAGAATTATGAAAATCTTGGGAGTGACAGGCGGTATTGGTTCAGGAAAAAGTACTGCCTGTCATTTTCTTCAAGAAAGAGGAAGTTTTATATTTGACGCTGATAAAGAAGCGAAAAATATATTATTTACAAGTAAAGATGTTCAAAAAGAGATAGAAAAGTCCTTTAATACATCAATCATGTATGAAAGAAAAGTAAACAAACAAAAACTCGCCAAAATAGCATTTGCAAATAAAAATAATCAGACAATTCTCAATAATATAATTCACCCTCTCGTTATAAATTTATTCATCAAAAAAAGAGATAATTTGTATAATCATACAAATCTATTAGTAGTTGACGCCGCATTAATTTTTGAATCAGGGTTTGACAAATATTTTGATCTGACTTTACTAATATTTGCAAATCAGGATATTCGTTTGGGAAGAGCTTTGGAAAGAGGCAACTTGAGTCGTGAACAAATAATTCATCGGATGAATCTACAAATTCCTGAAGAACAAAAACAAGAACTTGCAGATTATATCATTGATAATAATAGTACTAAAGAATCTCTATATGATAAAATAAATGATTTCTATGATGAAATTATGTAACTTCCAATGACATTATTTATAATGTCAAAATGATAAATAATTCAAATTGTTTTACGTTAGGAAGTTACATTGCCCATATCTTTCATGTATAAAATAAAACCAATCATTATTTTCTTTTTTTTGCTTTTTGGACTATGCAATAGTATAAATGCCAATGAACCATTTAAAATTCAAAACATTACAATATTAAATAATAAAGATTTATCACAGGTTAAAAATGGTAATCTGCACTTAAAGTGGGAATATTCAAGGCATTTAAAAAATGCCAAATTAACATTTATCATTTCTAAACAAAAAGTTGATGAGGATTCAATAGTTTGGCTTTCTAATGAACAGTATTTGGATAAACCTGAATATGTAATTACATGTCCGTGGTTACTTGAAAAGGGAAAAACTTATATTCTGTCAATAAAAGGCAAAGATCTGAATAATGGTGTTATAGAAAAATCACAAATTGTGTTTACAATAAATAGTCCTCCTAAAAAAGTTGATGTTTTTACAAATAATAATATGATTTTTAGAAAAGAAAAAATTATTTTTAGGATTTCGGAATCAACTGATAATCAGATAGATAGTAAAAAGATTAAATACCAAATTAACATTTTTTCTGAGTCAGACAAAATTAAACCAATAGTTGACACTTTAATTCGTATTACAGAAAAAGACTCAGAAAAATTATTAGTAATAGATAATAATTTACAGGAAAATAATAAATTTTTTGTTTATTTTCGGGCATGGGATGGGGTAGATTATTCCGAAAAAAGTTCACAAATACAATTTTTTATAAATAAAAATGATGAGCCACCAGAATCTTTTGATCTAATAGGAGATTCTGATTTGATTGTAAGTGAATATCCATTATTAAAATGGAATAAGACTTATGATCCTGAAAATAAAATCGGAGGCAAAATTATTAATTATACTGTAGTAATATCTCCAGACGAAGAGTTCTATGAAATATTGAGCAGAGTAGTTATAGACCCAGAATTAACATGTTATAAAGCAATAGAGTTAGAAAATCATCGTAAATATTTTTGGAAAGTAATAGCTATGGATTCCGATAGTTTGATAACTTCCAGTTCACGAACAAATTCCATTACTGCAAATTATGGGAATGAACCACCTCCAAAACCACAGGTAAACAATCCTGTTTCAGGACAAATTATCAAACCGAATGATTATTTAATATGGAAACAACCAGACGACCCTGATAAATGGGATAAGCTTTCATATTCTGTGTATATATTAAATGATACAAAGGATACTTTACTAAAAGAGGAAATATCAGATTCATTGATACAACTGGCAAAATATAATATTGTAAACGGATTATCTGTTTATTATGATAACAGAATAAAATTTCAAATGAACAATTTTGATCTAAATTCAAAATTATCTGATGCAAAAAAATATAATTTTCAGGTTACATCTTATGATAATTGGGGTGGAAAAGTTAATTCAGATTGGATTAACTCGGATTTTATTTTTGATGATAATATTAACTCAAATCCAAATCCGCCAACAAAGAACTTTTATCCGGATTCGGCAATTATTTATACAACTTTTCCAATACTAAAATGGGATGCTGGAACTGACTCGGATGTTGAGGATGAATTAAAATATGAAATTATGTTAAGCCGTGATGCAGATTTTAATGATACAAGATTCGTTAGTCTTTTAACAAGTTATAATGAATGTGAATATGAAATTAAATCTTCATTGGTTGAAAATGAAAAATATTATTGGAAAGTGCGTTCAATTGATTTAGAAGAGAGAAAATCAAAATGGTCAATTAGTAATGTCTTTTGGATAAACTCAATTAATGAACGTCCGATTGGCCCTGTTGAATTATTATCTCCGGAAACATTAACAGAATTTAACAATAATAGCTCTTTTTGGTGGTTTTCTACATTTGATCCTGATCCGGGAGATAGAAAGGAATATATTCTGGAACTGGCGTCAGATAAATTCTTTAAAAATATTGTTTATAGTTATAACGTAAAATCTTCAAGTTTAAGTGCTGAATGGAAAGGAAATCCACCTCCTGGTGCAATAGGAATCCATATATCCGAATGTTCTGATTATTCCCGATTGGTTGATAATAGAATGTATTATTGGAAAGTTGTGGCTAAAGATCAAAGAGGTTTTTGTAGTGTGTCACCTCAAAAACCACCACGAATATTTTTTAATAATAAAAATGATCCGCCAAGTATTCCTGATGGGATCAAACCGGGCAATGGGATTATTGTTACAAATAAAAAAATGAAAATATCATGGCAACCTAGTATGGATCCTGATTTTTCTGATTTTTCAACAACTTTAAGATATCAGATTATATTTTCACAGAATCCGGACTTTCCAGATAAAGAAAGTCTTCAATATACAACAAAAATTGGGAATAATTTTATAGAGATATCAGATAAATTAGTTGAAAATAAAAAATATTATTATAAAATAAAATCAATAGATAAGCATAATCTCAGTTCTTCTTGGTCAGTTCCGGATTCATTTATTGTAAATTTTATAAAAGAACCACCCTTGATGGTCTCAGAGTCAATCGTTCCGAGAGATTCAATGATTGTAAAATCTGTCAATCCCGTTATTTCCTGGCAAAAAACAACTGATCCTGATCCTGAACAGATATATGGTATTAAATACCATATTAGATATGTGCCTGTTAAATATATTGGAACAAGAAAGGAAAAAAATTATTCAAAAGAGGTTATTACCGAAAATGATGTTAATTATATTCAATTAAATTCATTAATAGAAAACGAGTATTATAGTTTTAAGATTGCTGCAAAAGATAAAGAAGGAGTTTTATCGAAATGGTCAAATTCTCATGTTTTTGCTGTCAATGTATCTGATAGTCCTCCTTCCGGATTTAATTTAATTTATCCTGATTATAATGCTGATTCAATATCAATTGATTCAAAACTTATATGGAGTAATTCTTATGATTCTGATCCTGGTGATGAAGTATATTACACATTATATTATTCTGAAGATAGTTTAATGCTCAATAATGTTAAAGAAATAAATATTTATGAAAGTTATTTTGATTCAGTATATTATCAACCATTACCTTTATTAAAGAGTGCTACTAAATATTTTTGGAAAGTAGTTGCAGAAGATAAATCAGGAAATCAGGTTTGGGGTTCAAATAGTAATAATAATATTTTTAAATTTCATACTATAGGATATAAAAGACGACAATTGTCAATTCCTCAAAAATTTGTGTTATATGATAATCATCCAAATCCATTTATGACATCTACAAAAATTCAATATGAAGTTTCAGAATATAGTAATGTTAAAATATCAATTTATAATATTCTTGGGGAAGAAATATCCAGATTAGTAGATGATCAACATTTAGCTGGGAAATATACAATCATATGGAATGGGACTGATAGTAATGGCAGAATGGTTCCTGGTGGTATGTATCTTTGCAGAATGACAGCAAAAGAATTTATAACACATAAAAAAATTGTTTTATTACGATAAAAATTAAGTTTGCTATATTTGAAAAAAAAAGTTGAATTTGATTTGCAAGTTGATTATAATACCAATTCGCAATAAACATTATTAACAACTTAATGGAGGAACTATGTGCTCAAGTGATGTGCAAAGCAGAGTTATGAAGGTTATGGCTAATGTACTTAAAATTGATGAGGCTGAGATTAGCCCGGATGCAAATTTTATTTTTGATTTGGGTGCGGATTCAGCACAAAGTCTTGAATTAATTGCAGGATTCGAAGAAGAGTTTGACATTGAAATGGATGAGGATAAAGCATTGGAAATACAGACGGTTGCTGATGCAGTTGTTTTTATAACCGAATATGTAAAATAGTAGAGGAGGATATATGTCGCTTAGTGAAGAAAAAACTAAAGCAAATTTGCAAAAAATCTTTTATCCGGAATCAGTTGCAATTATAGGTGCAAATAAAGTACCCGGAACTGTGCCTCATGATATTATTTTAAATATTCTAAAAACTGATTTTCAAGGAATAGTATATCCTGTAAGTCCGAGAGAAAAATTCATAGCAGGTGTAAAATCTTATAAATATATCGTAGATATTGAAGATCCTGTTGATTTGGCTATTCTTGTTTTCCCCAGTTCTGTATGCCATCTGGCTCTTGAACAATGTGGAAAAAAAGGAATAAAAGCGGTTATCATTATTTCAGCCGGTTTCAAAGAAGTTGGCGGCAAAGGAATAATGAGAGAGAAACAACTACAAGAAATCGCAGAAAAATATGATATGTCTTTTATTGGTCCTAATTGTCTTGGTGTAATTAATACAGATAAAAGGACAAATTTAAATGCTTCTTTTGCACGTAAAATGCCTGAAGAAGGAAGTATTGGATTTTTATCTCAAAGTGGAGCATTATGTACAGCTGTTCTTGATTATGCACAGTCAAAGCATATAGGCTTTTCAAAATTTGTCAGTTTTGGTAATAAAGCTGATATTAGTGAAATTGATCTTCTTTATTATTTGAAAGATGATCCACAAACAAAAGTAATATTGCTTTATCTTGAAGAGGTTAGCGATGGTCGTGCTTTAATGAAAGCTGCAAGAAATATTATAAATGAAACAGGTAAGCCAATTCTTGCACTTAAGTCCGGCAGAACCAGCGAGGGAGCTTCTGCTGCTGCATCTCATACCGGATCTTTGGCAGGAAGTGATGAAATTTGTGATGCTGCAATGAAACAATCAGGTATTATTCGTTGTAATAATATTGACGAAATGTTTAATAAAGCTATTGCCATGACTTATCAACCATTACCAAAAAATAATAGAGTTGCAATTATTACTAATGCAGGTGGTCCGGGAGTATTAACGACAGATGCTGCTATTCATGAAGGATTGCAATTAGCACATTTTTCAGATCAGACAACAACCTTTTTTAAAAAGAGTCTGCCAACAACAGCCAATATTAAAAATCCGGTTGACGTAATTGGTGATGCCCGTGCAGAACGATACAATGTTGCAGTTTCGCAATCGTTAAAAGATGTAAATGTTGATGGAGTTTTTGTAATTCTTACACCTCAATCAATGACTGACATTGATACTATTGCGAGAGAAATTGCAATGGTAAATTCTCAATATAACAAACCTGTATATGTATCTTTTATGGGTGAATCTGATGTGGCAAGTGGTATAGATATTTTACAAAGAAACAAAATTCCTCATTATAGTTTGCCGGAGTCAATGTGTAGTGCATTTGCCTGTGCTTATAATTTTGCATCTCATAAACAGATAGAAATTGAAAAAGGTGATTTGGATGCTCATGTAGATAAAAAGAAAGCTCATAACATTCTTGATAATGCTATAAAAGAAGGCAGGAAATATTTACCTGAATATATGGCTGTTGATGTTCTGGAATCTTATGGCTTGCCTGTCAAAAAACATGGTCTTGCAAAATCTTCAGATGAAGCTGCTTCTATTGCAAAAAAAATTGAATTTCCAGTTGTAATGAAAGTAATGTCTGATCAGATTGTACATAAGTTTGATGTAAAAGGTGTAGTGCTTAATATCAATTCTGCGGATAAAGCGAGGGAAGCATATGATTCGATTATTAGAAATGTAACAGAGCTAAAACCTGAAGCAAAAATTGATGGAGTATTGGTTACAGAAATGATACCCAAAGGACAAGAGGTTATTTTGGGAATCAAGAGAGATCCTTCATTTGGTCCTGTTGTAATGTTCGGTCTAGGCGGAATTTTTGTAGAGATATTCAAGGATGTAAGTTTTCGCGTATTGCCTGTTGGGAAAAATGATGCTCTTTCCATGCTTGAAGAAATAAAATCATCACCACTATTACATGGAGCGAGAGGCACAAAACCATCAGATATTGAATCTTTGCAGGAAACAATAATAAGGCTCGGTCAAATGGCGATGGAATGTCCACAAATTAGAGAATTGGATATAAATCCACTAATTGTACTTAGTGATCATGACGGCTGTTATGTTGCTGATGCTAAAATAATGTTATAATTAACTTGTTAAAACAGTCTAAAACAAAAAAGGAGTAAAAATGAGAATTCTTATTCAAGAAAATTATCAGGCACTTAGTAATTGGGTAGCACATTATGTTGCAAAAAAAATAAAAGATGCAAATCTAACACCTGAAAAACCATTCATACTTGGATTACCAACCGGCTCTTCACCTATTGGTACTTATCAGGCATTAGTACAGTTATATAAAGAAGGCAAAGTATCATTTCAAAATGTAATTACTTTTAATATGGATGAATATGTCGGTATTCCTGAAACTCATCCAGAAAGTTATCATTATTTTATGCAGAGTAATCTTTTTAGTCATGTTGATATGAAACCGGAAAATATAAATATTTTAAATGGAAATGCTGAAGATTTAGAAAAAGAATGTGAAGAATATGAAGCAAAAATAGAAGCGGCTGGCGGAATTGATCTTTTTCTTGGTGGCATTGGTCCTGATGGTCATATTGCATTTAATGAACCTGGATCATCATTATCTTCAAAGACAAGGATTAAAACTCTTACTTATGATACAATTCTTGCTAATTCCAGGTTTTTTGATAATGATATCAATAAAGTTCCTAAAACAGCACTGACAGTTGGAGTAGGAACTGTAATGGATTCTAAAGAAGTATTGATTATTATTAACGGCTATAAAAAAGCACGTGCTCTGCAAATGGTTGTTGAAAGTGGAGTGAATCATATGTGGACTGTGTCTGCTTTGCAACTGCATAAAAGTGGAATAATTGTATGTGATGATGAATCAACTATGGAATTAAAAGTTGGTACTGTGAAATATTTCAAAGATATCGAAAGTGAATCATTGAATAAGTTACCTGAATTATTATAGAACAGTTTATAAAAAGTAATTTTATTAATCTAATTTAAACTTCAAAAATCGGAGATAAACCGATTTTTATGAAAACAATGTAAATGTCCGAATAAAGTATTAAATCATATAATCTTTTTATATAATGATAATACTTTTTCGGACATTTTTAACATGATAAAACATGAGGATTTTTATGGGATTTAGACAATTAAAACCTGGTGAAATAACCGAACTGGAAAATAATTTATGTATGTCTGATAATTGGGCAAATGTATCGGTTAATGAAAATTTTAATCCATCTAAGATAAAAAATACAAGATTTTCAGGAATGATTACAATAGGCAATCTAAGTAAAGATATTGAAATACTGGAAGGAATTGTTAAACCTTCAGGAATATCTAATTCATATATTCAAAATTGTTCAATTGGTAATAATGTTTATATTAATGAAGTTAAAAATCTTGCAAATTACAATATCAAAAATGATGTAATAATTGAAAATGTTGGTTTGTTGGCTGTTACAGGAGAAACATCTTTTGGCAATGGCGTTGAAATTGAAATTCTTAATGAAGGTGGTGGAAGAGAATTGCCAATATATGATAAGTTATCATCTCAAATTGCTTACATGCTGGTCAATTACAGACATGACAGTATATTTATAGGTGAATTGAAAAAACTTATCAAAGAATATACTGATAACAAGAAATCTAATATTGGAACTATTGGACAAAAAACAAAGATACTCAATTGTATTGTACTGAAAAACTTGAATATTGGTGAATATGCAGAATTGGATTCTGTAGCCAGATTAGAAAATGGTACAATTGTTAGTTCTGAAGAGGCACCCAGTAGTTTTGGAATCAATGTGGATGCTGAAAACTTTATTGCTCTTGAAGGTTGTAAGGTAAATGGTGGAGTTGTAATTGATAACTGTTTTATTGGTCAGGCTGTTAAAATTGGAAAACAATATTCAGCAGAGAATTCAGCATTGTTTGCTAATTCTGAATTTTTCCATGGAGAAGCTTGTAGTATTTTTGCAGGACCTTATACAGTTACTCACCATAAATCGTCTTTACTAATTGCCGGAATGTTTTCTTTTTATAATGCCGGTAGTGGTACAAATCAAAGCAATCATATGTATAAATTAGGACCATTACATCAGGGTATTTTGGAAAGAGGCTCCAAAACCGGTTCCTTTTCCTATATGCTTTGGCCTTGTCGTACAGGAGCTTTTACTGCTGTACTTGGAAAACATTATAATCATTTTGATACAACTTCTTTTCCTTTTTCATATATTGATGAAGTTGGAGGAAAAAGTGTTTTGACTCCTGCCATGAATTTATTGACAGTAGGAACTACTCGTGATAGTGGAAAATGGCCAAACAGAGATAAAAGAAAGGCTAAAATTAAGAGAGATCTAATTAATTTTGAATTATACTCACCTTATACAATAGGTAAAATGCTTGAAGGTTCAAACATATTAACCGAACTTTATGAAGGTGCATCCAAAAAACTTGAATATGTAAAACATCGGGGAGTTTATATAAAGAGATTAATGCTTAAAATGTGTAAAAAGTATTACAAACTCGGACTGGATGTTTATATAGGTCAGGAGTTAAGCAAGAAAATTAAAAGTTTAGAAACATCATCATTTTCTGATTTCAAAAAACAGTTATTTGCTGAAACTGTATCTACTTCTGAAAAATGGTGTGATGTTTCAGGTATGATTACTCCTGTAAATGAAATTAACAAAATTATTGAGATGGTTAAATCTGGTGAATTAAGCTGTATCAATTGTTTTGAAGATAAGTTGAGAGATCTTTTTAATTCTTATGAAGAATATGCATGGAAATGGACAGCCGGATTGATTCTTCAAACCTTAGAAAAAACATCTCAAAACATTGAAAAAGACGATTTAATTAAATTATTGGAAAATTGGGACAAAAGTAATTCTAAACTCAATAATATGATTCTTAAAGATGCTGAAAAGGAATTTGACGAAAATAGTAGAATGGGATTCGGTATAGATGGTACACCTCAGGAAAAAGAAGAAGATTTCAAGAATGTTCGCGGAGAATATAGTAATGATAAATTTGTTCTTGGATTGGAGAAAGAAAAAGAAAAAGTAAGTATAAAAGTAAAGGAATTAGTGAAAATAATAATGATGAGTTTATAGTTATTCTATCCAGTCCATACAGGCACAGTCTGTGTTACTTCATCATATATTAACTTTTTCTATTAAAACAGAAAGAACCTTATCCTGAGGAATTCTAATCTGTTCGAGTGTATCTCTATCTCTCAATGTAACAGTTCCATCTTCCAGAGTTTGACTGTCAACAGTAATGCCAAAAGGTGTTCCGGCTTCATCCTGTCTTCTATATCTACGACCGATAGAACCGGCTTTATCATAAAATGCCGCAAGATGTTCACTAACATTATCAAAGATTTTTTTTGCAATCTCCGGCATGTTATCTTTATTTACTAATGGAAAAATAGCTACTTTTACAGGTGCAATTTTTGGAGAAAGACTCATTACAACCCTGTTGTTTTCCACATCATCCCAATAAGCATCAGCAAGAACAGTTAATAATGTTCTATCTACTCCGGCAGAAGTTTCAATTACAGATGGTACAAAATGTTCATTTGCTTCCTGATCAAAATAAGTCAAATTCTTACCGCTTGCATCAATATGTTGCTGAAGGTCATAAGATTTTCTATCTGCAATACCTTCTAATTCTGACCAACCAAATGGAAATTTATATTCAACATCTGTACAGCCACGGGCATAATGAGCTAATTCATTTTCTTCATGATCTCTCAATCTTAGATTTTCTTTGTTAATTCCAAGTTGTTTATAAAATTCAAACCGCTCTTTTATCCAGTATTCATACCATTGTTTACTCTCATCATCTTTGATAAAAAACTCCATCTCCATTTGTTCAAATTCACGAGACCTGAAAATAAAATTACCTGTTGTAATTTCATTTCGAAAAGCTTTTCCAATCTGTCCTACTCCAAATGGAAGTTTTGTTCTAATTGTATTAGAAATATTTGAAAAATTCACAAAAATTCCCTGAGCTGTTTCCGGACGAAGATAAATTTGTGATGCTGTGTCCTCTGATGGTCCATAATGAGTTTTAAACATAAGGTTAAACTGTTTTGCTTCTGTGAAATCATTACCGCCACATTTTGGACATTCCAGACCTTCTAACTCAATTGCATTTTCGTTTTTACATCTTGGACATTCACTACCTACATATGTATGAGGTTCACCTGCGATAGTACTTTCAAATAATTTTGTATACTTACTCTTTCCCTCAATTACACCATTCACAATTTTAAATTTCATTATACATTTTGAACATTTGAAAACATGTGGTGCTTTATCTTCGCGAAACCTTGTTCTACAACTTTTACAATCAATTAGTGGATCATGAAAATTTTCTACGTGTCCTGATGCTTCCCAAACTTTTGGATGCATCAATATACCGGCATCCATACCAACAACATTTTCGCGACTTGTAACCATTTTTTTCCACCAGAAATTTTTTATATTTCTTTTTAGTTCTACTCCAAGAGGCCCATAATCCCAACAACTATTCATTCCACCATATATTTCACTGGATTGAAAAATAAAACCTCTTCTTTTACAAAGAGAAATTAGTTTTTCCATCTGTTCATTTTTTATATATTTTGCCATAAGTTTTTCCTTTTATTTATTCTTCTTCTTTTATTGTCTTCTTACAATTTGGACAAACAATTTCTACACCACTACGCCGGGTTTCTTTTCTTTCTAACATAGGATAGCCACAATCTGAACACTCTTTATTTAACGGTTCATTCCATGTAGCAAATTTACATTTTGGATATTGATTACAGCCATAAAATACTTTACCTCTTTTTGTCCTACGCTCTATCAATTCTCCGTCACAACCATCACTTGGACATTTTACACCAATAGTAAATGGTAATGTGTTTTTACAATCAGGGTACTTGGAACAAGCCCAAAATTTACCATATTGACCTTCTTTATATACCATTGGCGATGCACATTTTGAACAAACTTTTGATTTATCAACTATAATTTTAGGTGGAACCAAAGGCTTTGTATATTTACATTCCGGAAAACTACTACATGCATAAAAACGTCCGTTCTTACTCCATTTAATCACTAAATTAGATCCACATTTATCACATTTTTCATCAGTTTTTTCTTGTAAAGATTCCTTTATTTCCATTCGCCTTTCATTCATTAAATCCAAAGATTCCTTGAAAGGTGAATAAAAATCACTCATTACACGTTGCCATTCTTTTTTATTGGACTCTACATCATCTAATTCTTCTTCCATTTTTTCTGTAAACTCTACATTAAAAATATTAGGCATAGCATTGACAAGAATTTTCTTTACAGTTTTTCCCAAATCAGTTGGAATAAGTTTACCTTTTGTTCTTTCAATATACTTTCTAACTAAAATTGTTGAAACAATAGTTGCATAAGTACTTGGTCTGCCAATACCTAAAAGATCAAGTTCTTTTACCAGTGTACCGTCAGTATAGCGTGCAGGTGGTTGAGTAAATTTTTGTTCAGAATTAATTTTCTCTAAATCTAACTGTTCGTCTTTCTCTATTTTGGAAGGTATTTTATCAGTAGAATCTATATTTTGTTCGTCGCTCCAGGCCTTCAAAAATCCATCAAAAACAAGGTCTCTGCCTGTGGCACGAAAAATATATTCATCTGCTTTAACATCAATAGTTTTTGTTTTATATTCTGCCGAGGTCATTTGGCAGGCTACAAATTTTTTCCAAATCAAACTATATATTTTAAATTGCTCATTAGTAAGATATTTTTGAATTTTTTCTGGAGGCATGTCAAATCTTGTGGGACGAATTCCTTCATGAGCGTCCTGAACATTTTTCTTTTTGGTTTTGTAATACTTTGGCTTTGGTGGTAAATATTTTTCACCGTATTCCTGTTTGATAAAATCACGTATCCCTATTAAAGCATCATTTGAAATTCTAACAGAATCAGTTCTCATATAAGTAATTAATCCAACAGGCTCACCACCAATTTCAATGCCCTCATATAATTGCTGAGCAATATACATGATTTTTTTTGGAGGATAACGAAACTTTCTCGTCCCTTCCTGCTGAAATGTACTGGTTGTAAACAATGGTGCAGGAGAAGTTTTACTATTTTTTATTTTCAAATCATCAACAATAAAATTTGCCTGATTTAATGTGTCAACATGCTCTTTTGCATCAGTTCCATTTGAAATTTTTGGTTTTCTATTTTTATATTTGACACATTTTGTTGTGAATACTTCATTACTTTGAGTTTTAAGGTCTGCAAATAATTCCCAATATTCTTCTGAATTAAATCTGTCAATTTCTTCTTCTCTTTCACAGATTATTCTTAATGCAACAGATTGAACTCTCCCCGCACTTAATCCTCGATAAAGGGTTTTCCATAAAAAAGGACTTACCTGATAACCAACAAGCCTGTCAAGAATTCTTCTGGCCTGTTGAGCATTTACTAAACTTAAATCAATTTTTCGTGGATGTTTAAAACCTTCTTTTACCCCCGATTTTGTAATTTCATTAAATAATACACGATGAATTTTATCATCATCAACTGTAATAAGATTTGCGATATGCCATGCAATTGCTTCACCTTCTCTATCAGGATCGGGAGCCAGATAAACTGCTGATGCTTTTTTTGCAGCGTCCTGTAATTTTGTAATTAATTTGGCTTTCCCTTTTACAGTTACGTATTTTGGTTTAAAATTATTATTTACATCAATACCTAATTCTTTTTGGGGTAAATCTTTTATATGTCCAACAGAAGCCATAACCTGGTAATCATTCCCAAGATATTTTTTAATAGTTTTTGCTTTGGATGGAGATTCAACTATTAATAAATTTTTTCCCATTTAATCCATTCCTTATAAAACTTGTTCCCATATATGCCTGTTTGTCAGAAAGTTGTAAAAACAACAGCATAATAAAAATATTCGAGTAATTAATCATTTGAAAGATTAATATTTAGATGGAAAATTTACAAAGTATAATTTCAATTACAACAATAATAATAGAAATTAAAATTCCATCCATATTTTTGCACAGAAACAATGAATTCTTTTTCCTTTCACAATATTGTAATAAATTCGGACATGAAAAAACAACAAATACTCGGATATACAATTGACGATTTAAAACAGGTATTAAAAGATTTGGGAGAAAAACCATTTCGTGCAGAGCAAATTTATACCTGGATTTATAAAAATAATGTTCACTCATTCAGTGATATGCAAAATATTTCAAAACACTTAAGAAATTTATTAAATGATAATTTTACTATTTCATGTCTCAAAGAAGAAAAAAAAGATCAATCAAAAATAGATAAAACAGTTAAATATCTATTTAAACTTGATGACGGAAATTTAATTGAATCTGTTTATATGAGAGATGGAAATCGGGTTACATTATGTGTTTCAACAATGGTTGGATGTCCTGTAAAATGTCCTTATTGTGCAACAGGTTTAATGGGGCTACAGCGAAAATTAACAACTGCTGAGATAGTAAATCAATTACTAATCATTAATAATAGTGAATCAAAACCAATTACTAATATTGTCTTTATGGGAATGGGTGAACCATTTCTTAATTATGCAAATTCTATAAAAGCTGCTCAAATATTTAATGCTCCATCAGGCTGTGAAATTTCAGCAAGAAAAATAACGATATCAACCTGTGGAATTATTCCGGCAATAATAAAATACACTGATGAAGGATGGAAATTCAAACTCGCGATTTCACTAAATGGAGTTAATAAATTCCAGCGAGATATTTTAATTCCATATAATAAAAAGTATCCTCTGGAAAAACTTTTGGATGCAGTAAAATATTATACAAAAAAATCCGGACAAAGAGTTACTTTTGAATATATACTTATTAATGATTTTAATGACTCTATAGATGATGCAAAAGAAATAAGAAAAATGTTAAGATCAATTCCATGTAAATTAAATATTATTCCATTTAATGAAAATTCTCATGTTCCATTCAAAGCTCCGTCCGAAAAAAATCTTAATAGATTCCTGAAAATTCTATACAAAGCTCCTTTTGCAATAACAGTAAGAAGAAGCAAGGGACCGGATATTGCTGCTGCCTGTGGACAACTTTTTTCAGAGTATAATAAAAAATAACTTTCGATTTTCAAAATTCCATTGTAAAAATAGTTTCCTTATTTGGAACTGAATTTACTGTCAACCTTCCATTATGAGCACGCATAATTTGACGCGAAAGACTGAGACCAATTCCCGAACCTTCTTTCTTTGTGGTGAAAAAAGGTATAAAAATATTTTGCAAATTCTCTTCTGAAATACCTTCTCCACTGTCTTTTACTTCAATTAATACTTTGTTGTCAAAACTAATTCGAGATGATAATTCCAACTTTGGATTTTTTGCATTTTCCAGCGATTGTAAAGAATTATTGATTAGATTGATTATTACCTGCTCAATCATTGATGAATCCGCTTGTATTATTAAATTTTGAGATACTTTATTGCATTTGAATTCTACAGATTTAAATTTATCATTTTTTGTGATTACCGGTAATATTTCATCAAAAATTTTCCTGACTGATACATCTGCAAATTCAGGTTTTGGCATTCTCGTTACCTGACGATATTTTTTTACGAATTTCAACAAACCAACACTTCGTTTTTCGATTGTTTTCACAGCAAGAGCGATATCTTCAATATCTTCATCAGAAAGTCTGGATTTTTGGGAATTAGCTTCTGTCAAAGTGGAATTCGCTGTTGATGCCAATGAAGATATTGGAGTAATAGAATTCATTATTTCATGAGTGATAACTCGTATCAATTTTTCCCAGGCTTCCATTTCCTTTTTTTCCAGCTCTGAATTAATATCATGAAGGGAAATGAGTTTATATTTCTGCTGGTGTAAGATAAATTCCGTTGCAGAAACTGCTAAACTCATATTATCATTACCGATTTTTATCTGTACATTGTCCTTTTCGAAAGGTTTAATATTTTCCAAAACTTCCAATAGTTCAGGGATATTATTACCTAATTGACGTAAATTATTGTATTTACGAATTTCGAACATTTTTTTGAATGCAAGGTTCATCAATTCTATTTTACCATTTCCATCAAAAGCAATTAGTCCAACTTTCACATGTTGAACAATGGTTTTCATGTAGTTGAAATGCTCGACGCGATATTTACGTTCTTCCTTGAATTTTTCGATCACAAATCTGAGTGAATTATATAATTCTTCAAAACCATTGCCTTTCACTCTTTCAGGAAAGGATATTGAAAAATCAGAATATCGGATAGAATCAAAAAGTTTAGTCAACTCACCATTTATACGGTCTACATATTTTATCATTTTGGATACAGTATAAATCAAAAGGATTGCAAGTAAGCCATTTACGAAAAATAATTCATGATTAAACAGAAAATAAAAAAAACTAGCAACAATCAAAATAATTGCAAAAACGAATAATATAAGTCTGACTCTATAAACTTTAAATATCATACTTTTTCAACCTTCTGTAAAGTGATGCTCTTGTCAATCCTAAAGCCTCTGCCATTTTTGAGATATTACCATCAAATTTGCGAAATACTTCTTCAATCACTTTCTGCTCAATATTATCAAGATTGTAATCATGAATATCCGTTGGGTTTTTCCAATGGTCTTCCTTTGTGAACATGAAAGAATCAACATCAATAATTTTAGAATCACTCATAATAACTGCCCGTTCCACAGTGTGTCGTAATTCACGAACATTGCCAGGCCAGTCATAATATTTCAATTTTTGCAATGCGACATTTGAAAATTTCTCAATATCCTGTTTATATTTTTCAGCATACTTTTTTAGGAAATGATTAAGAAGTATTGGAATATCATCTTTGCGTTCACGTAATGACGGAAGAGCAATTTCCACGGTATTAATTCGATAAAGTAGGTCTTCACGAAAATTATTTTCAGCAATCATCTTCTGTAGATCAGCATTTGTCGCACATATCAATCTCACATCAAAAGCAACTGGCCGAGTTCCACCAACTGATATAAATTCACGGGTTTCCAGTACTCTTAAAAGTTTTGATTGAATATTCATAGAGAGATTCCCTATTTCATCGAGAAAAAGTGTCCCGCCCGACGCAACTTCAAAACGTCCGGGCTTCTTCTGCTTCGCATCGGTGAAAGCACCCTTTTCATGTCCAAACAGTTCAGACTCAAACAATGATTCATTCAATGAACCCACATCAACTCCGAGAAAAATCTCATCCTTGCGATTGGATTCTCTGTGAATTGCACGGGCCACCAGTTCTTTTCCGGTACCATTTTCTCCTGTAATAAGGATATTTGCCGGAGTACGTGCAACTTTCTTTATCATTTTGTAAAGCTGCTGCATCGGAGCAGAATTACCAATAATTTCATTAAAAGGCTGATTTATATAATCACTTAATCCTTTTTGCTGAATTTTAACCTTTGCCAGTTCTTTTCGGGAATTTGCAAGGCTTTGTGCAGAATTCAGAGTAGCAAGGAGTTTTTCATTTTCCCAGGGTTTGGATACAAAGTTTGTAGCTCCGGCTTTTACACCTTCCACTGCTTTGTCGATATCTCCATAAGCCGTGATCAAAATAACAATCATTTCACTATCTATTTCCAGTATTTTACCAAGCCAGAAAAATCCTTCTTCACCATCGGTTTTACCTTCAGTGAAATTCATATCCAGGAGAACCATATCAAATTTTTCTTTATATAACAGATTCGGAGCCTTTTCCGGATGATTGATTGTAACAATTTTTTGTGAATGCTTCTTAAGAAGAAGTTTTGCAGAGATCAAAACATCTTCATTATCATCTATTATTAATATTTTACCAAGTTTAGTTTTCATAAGTCCTCAAAGTTTTTGAAGGATATTTCCAATATTGTGCCAAAAAGCAAAATTCTCTATAATCAATTGATTATTAAAACATTAATTATTCACAATATATTAACAAGAGAAATTGAAAACAATAAAAGTGTTCGATTTTGAACAGTTAATTTTCACTAATAACATCTGACGTTTTTAAACTTCTGATGTCCATGAATGATGTAGAATATTATTCCAACAGTTCTCTACTGGTAGCACAAATTCTTGTGAGACAATCTTTCATCATTTTGATTTCGTTTTCACTTAAATTCTGTAACATCCTATTCTCAACTATACTTGATATTGGAACTGTTTTTTCAAATATTTTCTCTCCTTTTTCCGTTAAAAATATTCTGTAAGTACGTCGATCATTTTTATCATTTTTCCGAATTAAATATCCACCTTTAGAAAGAATGTCCAACATTCTTGTTACTGCAGCTTTATCTTTTTGTGCTGATTTTGCTAATTCTGTTTGGGTTATCCCCGGACTACGTTTTGTAATAACAATCAAAACCCACTGTTCATGAGTGATTTCTATATTGTTTTCAATAAATACTTTTTTAATGTAATTGTTTGAATACCATTTTGTTTTAGCAATCAAACCACCAAATGTATCATAGGGTTTCATTTTCATTCCTTAATTTTAACCACTAATACACATTGAAAATCCGGCTCTGACGGACGAATGGACTCGAATACTGAATAATTATGATTATATTATTTTTACATCTAATAATGTTTATTCGTGATTAATTATTTTTTCTCTAGCTAGCGGATGATACTACCTTTAGAAACTACATATTTTCCCATGTAAATTTAAAGCAATCCATCTAGTCCGTTTGCAGCAGTAAAAACAGAATGTACACCTACCACAAATCCAGCAACGCGGACAGTTTCCATTATTTCTTCTTTAGTTGCACCTGCTTCAATAGCCTGTGTTGCCAATGCTCTTACACCATCTTCTGTTCCAATTGAAGCATCTAATGCTAATGCCATCAAAATCTTAATTTTTGGTGATAAAGATCCTTCTGAGAAAGCTAAATCTCTACTTTTCATTACATGGTTAAAAAATTCCTGATCATTTTTTACAATTGTTTCTAATGGATTCTTATTCATTTTATTCTCCTATTAAGTATAATTTCAGTTTAGTTGATATATCAACCGTTGTTATGTCAACTTTAATTAATTTCATTTTATTTTACAAATAGATCTTGAATTTATTTTTTAGTGTTCAATATCGTACACTAATTTCTCAAATTCGTACACTATAAACAATAACAATAAAGCATGTTTATCGTCGACGAAACTTACTTGGCACACAATATGTTTTATAGCAGATGATTTTTAAAATGAAAAGTTTGGTGAAATCGTAAAAAGAAATTTTCACCTCCATGATTGTACAAGTAAAAATTATAGGGAAAAAAGTGAATACAATGATGAATAAAAAGGATTTTAATCAAGTGAGTATATTAACATCAATCATATTTTTGATTATCGTAATCACATATTTATTATCTATTTTTAATCTGGAAGACTTTTTTTATAAAAGTATGTAAATATTAAGAAATTAACTGAAAGAGATAAATGGACAGAATAATAGAAAAGAAAAACAAAAATTTAAAAAAATACGGAATCATCACCGGAAGTGTATTAATTGGAATTTTATTAGCTTACTACATTTTCTTTCATGATTTCCAAAGTAAATTGATTGTTCAAAAAAACCGTATTACAATCGCAACAGTTAGTGAAGATGATTTCATCGAATACATACCTCCAATTGGAACTGTCATTCCAATTAAAACAATATATCTGGATGCAATTCAGGGTGGACAGGTAGAGAAAAAATTTCTCAAAGCCGGTGCAATGGTAACAGAAGGTGATCCAATAATTTCATTGTCAAATATTGATCTGTTGTTGGACATCATGCACAGAGAAGCAGAAGTCTATCAACAAAGCAATAATCTCCGCAATACACGTTTGCAAATGGAACAAAATCAACTGAATCTACAAATGCAATTGACTGAGTTAAAATTCAACCTTAAATCACAGAAACGGAAATTCAACCGTTATAAAGAATTATTTGCAAAAAAATTGGTTTCTGAAGAAGAATGGATGGAAGTAGCAGAACATTACGAATATCTCAACGAGGTTGAAAAACTCACAATCCTACAAAACGAAAAAGACTCAACATTCAGAGAAATCCAGGTGGATCAATTGGAAAATTCCCTGGATCGAATGGAGAACAACCTTCATATCGCACGTGAAAACCTTGATAAATTAACAATCAAAGCACCTGTCACCGGACAATTAACATCCCTTAATCCTGAAATAGGTGAATCAATTAGTCGAGGAGAAAGAATCGGACAGGTTGATGTATTAGATGGATTTAAAATTCGTGCTGGTGTTGATGAACATTATATAGCCAGAATCAATCTTGGACAAAAAGGAAGTTTTGAATTCAATGGCAAAACTTACAATCTGAAAATCATCAAAATCTTCCCGGAAGTGATCCAGGGGAAATTCAACATCGATCTGGGATTTGTCGGCGATACTCCGACAAAAATTCGTCGCGGACAGACAATTCACATGAAATTAGAACTTGGTGATGCGGAAAAAGCAATTGTAATTCCTACAGGTGGATTTTTTCAAAAAACCGGTGGTCAATGGATTTTTATTGTAGATGAAGCAACCAATACAGCAACAAAACGCAAAATTAAAATTGGTCGTCAAAACCCAAAATATTATAGAATAACTGAAGGACTACAACCGGGTGAAAAGGTGATCATTTCCAGTTATGACAACTTTGGTGATAT
>JAOZSG010000179.1 GCA_029939785.1 Fidelibacterota bacterium
TAGGTATTTTTTATAATAAAAGCAATAAATTAGGATATTTTTCATTTGCAAAGTAAAAATTATCCGGTATTTTTCATTTGCAAAGTAAAAATTATTCAATATTCTTCATTTCGATCAAACTTAACGTATAACTCTTCAACATACTAATGCTTGCATTTGTATGAAAAATGCAGTAATATAAAATATTCAAATAATGGAGAAAAATATGCCATCATTACAAGTTAGAGAAGTACCAGAAATTTTATATAGAAAACTAGTAAAAAAAGCAAAAGCGGAGCACCGTAGTATAGCACAAGAAACAATTAACCTGCTTTCAAAAAGTCTTGATGTGGATCTTTCGCCAAAAGAAAAAAGAATGAAAGTGATCAAGAGAATTGATGCAAGACATAAAAAGTATGACTTTTCTAATCTTCCAGATCCGATTGAAATGATTCGTGAGGATAGAAATAGATGAAAATAGTAATTGATGCGAATGCTGCTGCATGCTATACCCTCAAATCTCATCATTCTAAAAAAATTCGTGAAAATATTATATCGGCAGATTATATCTTTAGTCCAGATTTATTTATAGCAGAAATTTCAAATGTTTATTGGCAACATTATAATTTTCAAAAAATGCCAATTCAAATCTGCGAAGAATCATTAGAGGATAGTATCAGTCTTGTAAATGAATTTTTAAATTCATTTGATATGTATAAAGAAGCATTTTCATTAGCCAAAATTACATCTCATCCTGTATATGATTGTTTATATTTAGTTTCTTCCAGACGATTAGATATTCCTTTATTAACTTTAGATAAAAAACTTATAAACCTGGCTAACCAGCAATCGATCAAAGTTATAGATATTTACAATTCATAATTTAATCTCTAACTCTTATTCAACATGAACTCATCAAAAAAATCACTCTTAATTCCCGGCGATTTCCCACCTGTTTGTAGTGGAATTGCAACCTATTTTCATGAAATATGGCGATATTTCTCACAAGATAATCATATAATTTTAGCACCTAAGGATCAGAATTTTCACACCTTTGATTCAAATTCCAGATATAATGTAATTCGTATAAATATACCGACTAGTAACTCATATTCAGCAAAAATTCTCAAAGGTTTACTATATTCATTTCACGCAATCAGACTGCATTTGAAATATAAATTCAAAGTAGTACACTGTGGTCAGGTTCTTTCATCAGGATTTTCCGGCTGGCTATTAAAAAAGTTATTTGGAGTTCCTTACTTTATTTATGTCTACGGTTCAGAAACTTTTCGATTTGGTTCAAATAAGTTACTCATGAAATGTATTAAATCATTTTTAATAAATGCTGATAAAATAATTCCTAACAGTAATTTTACAAAAGAAGAATTTTTGGCAATAGGAATTCCAGACAATAAATTTTCATTAGTTACACCAGGAGTTGACATTAATAGATTTTCTCCTACCAACAAAGATACTAATCTTATTAAAAAATATAATCTTCAGAACAAAAAAGTATTACTTACTGTGGCACGCCTTGATGAACGTAAAGGTCATGATAAAGTGATTGAAGCATTCCCCGCTTTACTCAAAGAAAATCCAAATCTTGTTTACTTGGTTGTGGGAAAAGGTAGAGAACAACAAAGACTGGAAGTTCTTTCAGAAGAATTAAAAATAAAAGATAAAATAATATTTTGTGGATATGTTCCAGATAATGATTTACCAAAATATTATAATTTATGTGATATTTTCATACTATTAAACAGACAAACTTCTGATGATCCAAGATTAAGTGGTGACTATGAAGGCTTCGGAATTGTTTTTCTTGAAGCTTCTGCTTGCAGCAAACCTGTTATCGCTGGAAATTATGGCGGGATTAGGGATGCGATTGAAGATGAAAAATCCGGGTATATTATTGATGGGACAAATATTCTGGAACTAACTCAGGTTGTGAATAAATTACTTACAAATTCTGACCTTTGTACTCAAATTGGACAATATGGTAGAAAAAGAGCCGAAAAATATTTCACATGGAAATTAATCAGTTCGAAAATATATGAAATAGAAAATGACTGTAAATAAATTAAACTTAAAAAACATATCAAGACCTGAGGCATTTCAAACTTCAATATCAAAATTGGTTCGTGCAAAAGTACTGGAACTTATTGATCATAATATTGGAAAAGCAGTTGATATCTGTTGTGGAAATGGTCTGTTTTTACTTGAATATTCGGCTAAATTCAGTGAAAATCAATATTTGTTTGGAATTGACTCCGATTTTGAGGCAATAAAAGAAGCAAGGGTTTTATTCTCTGACAACTCGTTTAATCCTGACAGATTTATCAACGGTGATGGTTTTCAATTACCTTTTGCAGATAATCAATTTGATACTGTATTTTGCCTAAACACATTAGTTAATTTTTATCCTTTTAAAAAAATAGAATATTTACTATCTGAATTACATAGAATCTGCAAATCTGGCGGAAAAATATATTTTGACTTTCGAAATAAAAATAATCCTGCTCTTCGTTTCAAATATTTTATCAATAAAATAACCGGAAGACTAACAACAATAGCACACTTTAAATCCGATTTCAAAAACATTTTCAACAAATTAAATGTAAAAAAAATATCATTTATATCAATTGGTTCCTCCATAAATTTTTTATCAAAAGGCATATTAACAATTATAGAAAAACAATGATGAATCTACGAATACCTACAGCTGGTACACCATATAATTTTGCTGATATATTTGCATGCATTAAAGGAATATTGAGTCCAAAATCTAAAATCCATAATTTCGAGGAAGAAATAAAAAAATATTTAAAAGTTCGAAATCTTTTACTCGTAAACTCCGGAACAACTGCATGTTTTTTACTTCTAAAATTATTTAAGCGATATCGAAAAAATTCAATACAGGATGAAGTAATAATTCCAGCATATACGGCTCCATCACTTTTACTGCCGATTGAAAAAGCTGGTTTAAAAGGAGTACTGATTGATATTGATATAAAAACATTTAATATGGATGTTTCTAAATTAAATAATGCAATATCTGACAAAACTCTGGCAATTATGCCAATTCATATGTTTGGTATTCCTTGTGAGACTGAATCTTTAAATAAGATTATTAAAGATAATATTTTCATTATAGAAGACGCTGCTTCATCTCTTGGAAGTAAAATTAATAATAAACATACCGGGACTATTGCTCCATTCGGATTTTATTCATTAAATCGAGGAAAAAACATTTCTACTTTTACAGGCGGAATTCTTACATGGAAAAATGAAAAATATACTGAAATTCTGAAAAAATTCAGAGATGAATTACCTGAACTATCAAAAAAACAAAAAAGGCAAATGGCATTAAAATTTATTGCTCTGACTATTGCTGTGAGACCTATTGGCTATACTTTATTAAATTTTCTTATTTCGAGATTTAAATACACAGAGTTACATACTGATTTTGATTCTTTTCAATATACTTCAATTCAGGCAGCAATTGGAATAAATTTATGGAAACGAGTAAATTCATTATCGAAGAAAAGAATTGTAAATGGGAAAAAACTTATTGCTATTTTCAGGAATATTGATGGAATTATTCTTCCGGAATTGAAACAAGAATATAATGTAGCTTTCAATCAATTTCCCATATTAATAGAGGATTTAAAGCAATGTGAAAATTTGGAAAAGGAATTATTAAAAAATGGAATTGAAACCAGTCATTTATATGAGAAATCTCTTGATGAAATATTTCCTTATCTTAAAAAAGATGATTCCAATAAATTCAAGAGTGCAAACTATTTAGCTAAACATTTACTATTAATTCCACCACATGCTCAGATTAATAATAAGTCTATTAACAAAATTCACACTTGTGTAAAAAACATATTCTGATGAAAACAAAAGTTATGTTACTGATCACCCGCCTTGATCGAGGTGGTTCTGCTGAACTCACTATGCAAACAGCCAAAGGACTGGCTGAAAAAAACTATGAAGTTTCTCTGATTACCGGGAGAACAAAAAAGACAGCCTGGGATATTTTTCAATATTCTCGCCAAAATCATTTCCATCTCGAAATTATACATTCATTAGTTCGTAATATCAATCCTCTTAATGATTTTCTTGCATTCTGGCAAATATATTTTATAATTAAACGTGTTCATCCGGATATTCTTCATACTAATTCATCCAAAGCCGGTATTCTCGGCAGAATTGCAGGATATTTTGCAGGTGTCCCAATAATTGTTCATTCTCCTCATGGTCATATTTTCTATGGTTATTATTCAAAACCAATTAGCAAATTATTTATTTTAGCAGAAAAATTCACCGCACATTTTACAGATATAATTTTTAATCTAACAGAATATGGCAAGCAAGATCATATAAAGGAAAAAATTGCAAATCCCTCCAAATTTATTGTTTCATCCTGTGCTGTTGATCTGGTTCCTTTTAATCAATTTCAACCTCGAAATTTTCCGTCGGGAACGATAACGATTTGTTGGATAGGACGTCTGACTAAAATAAAAAATCCGGAATTAATCATTAATATCGTTAAAATATTAAAAGATTCTGACTATAAATTTGAGTTTAGAATTATCGGAGATGGCGAATTATTAAAACCCTTACAAAATCTTGTCAAAAAATATCATTTTACAAATGTAACTTTCACAGGATATTTAACAAATATAATTTCAGAATTTAAAAACTCAAATATCTTCCTAATTACTTCAAAAAACGAAGGATTCGGTAGGGTTATCGTTGAAGCAATGGCAGCAGGATTACCTGTAATTGCTTCAAATGTAGGTGGTATTCCTGAATTAATTACACAAAACGAAAATGGATTTTTATGTCCTTCTGATAAACCTGAAAAGTTCGCAACAGAAATAATAAACTTGGTTTCAAATCCGACCCAATATGAAAGAATCAGTAAAAATAATCTAATAAAATCAAAGCAATACTCTATAAACAATTATGTAGATAATCTTATAAAAACATATAACTCGGTAATGCCAAAAGTTGAATGAAAAATGAAAATATTAAAGCTCTGTCACATTGAGCCCGTCGAAATGTGCATCAGAGCACTAATATTACGAAAATTGAAAATCAGTTAAATAGAGCTTCGAGCATCCTTCCATCCGTCAGAAGCCGGACTTATAAGCAGGCTCAGGAAGACAGAGAATGAATAATTAAAAATGAAACAATCTAAAATTAAATTTATTCTATTAATCATAATCTTTTCATCGCTAACACTAGCTAATTCAAAGAATTATATCAGGTTAAAAGTTGGAATTCATTTTGACTCACAGGTTAGCGGTGGTAGGTATTCTCTCGATGAGTTAGGTTCAATTATTCATAACTCCAACCTTGATGTTGCCATAATCACAGATCATGATAATATGAAAGTAACATATGGTATTAAACCTTTTCGAAATTTTTTAAAATATAGTATTAATAAAAATTCTGTTTCAAACTTTGGATACAAAAAATATTTTGATACAATTAATAAAATAAATAGTAATTATTCAAATGTAGAAATAATTCCCGGAATTGAGGCTGTTCCATATTATTCCTGGCAGGGCAATCCTTTCAAAAAAAATTTAAAACTATGTAATTGGCATAGACATCTGCTCATTTTTGGGATGGATAATTTATCCGCATATAAAAAACTTCCCTCAATTCCTCAGGGATTAGGTTATGAGAAACCAAATGGAAATTGGGCTGAATATATTGGAAAACATTACATTCATTTTGTTTTACAAATATTTTTTATTTTAATATTCTGTCTTTCTGTGTTAATTACTATTAACAAGCTGTTAATTAGACATAGATCAAATGTTCCTGTTATTTCTATATTATTCACATTAGGTTTTGCATTTATTTTATATATTAATTATCCATTTTTACCGAAAAAATTTACTCAGTACGACAATTCTAATGAGAGTGGTCCTTTTCAGGAATTAATTAATCATGTATATAAAAATAATGGAATTATTTTTTGGGCACATCCTGAGGTTAATCATGAAGAAATAATTCCTGTAAACATTCCAATGCTTGAACAAAATGTGAAGGTGACCACTAAGGCCTATCCTCATTTGATATCTGAAACAATCAATCATTCCGGTTTTGCTGTATTTTGGGAAGGTATGAATATACTTGGTAAACCTGGTGGGTTATGGGATTTTAGTCTTGAAGAATACTGTAAGGGAATTAGATCAAGGCCTATATATACAATTTCAGAACTTGATTTTGAAGAGAGTAATAATCTAAAACTACTAAATGAATCAAATACTTTCATTTTTTCAAAAGATAAATCAAGAAGAAGTATTTTTGAGGCAATAAAAACAGGAAGAATGTATTCAACCAGAAATTTTATAGGAGAGACATTATTCATTGAAGACTTTAGTGCCTATGATATAAGTACTGAACAATCAGCATTTATTGGTGAAACTTTAAAACTTACGACAAAGCCTGTCGCATTACACATAAAAATATCACAAACATTGGATTCAAAACCTATTACAGTAATGTTATATAGAAACTCAATAAAAATTAAGGAATTTAATATAAAAGAAAATTTGGATACCTGGTTTACAGATGAAAATATTCCTGATACTGGTAATTTTTATTACAAATTATATGGTGGAAAAAATTGGGTTACATTAGTAACAAACCCAATATTTATCAATCAAAAAAGATAAACTTTAACTTTATTTATTATATAGATCTGAAGATTTATATAATAAAAAGGTTATAGCAACAAGAAAACAAAACTGAGCAAACTCAAGAAAAGAACTTGCTTCAACAACAAAAGGTGTTACACTAATCCTTGATGCAATACCCAAAATAACTGAAACAAAACCAAATACTATAAAAATTTTAATAAAATTATTCATTCATAACTCCTTTTATGGTTGAAAAATATAAATAATAGAAATACTAAATTCAAGAGATTATATGATTTGTTCCATTCATCAACCTCAAACATTTCCCTGGCTTGGATATTTTGCCAAGATTATTCAATCTGATT
>JAOZSG010000180.1 GCA_029939785.1 Fidelibacterota bacterium
CTACAAACTCCATCCTACCGGTGCTTTTTCATCATATCCAATAACTGCACTTTTTTGTTTGCAAAACGTTAACAATCCTTCTGTTCCCAATTCTACTCCTGTACCACTCATTTTGTGAGGAGGAACTGAAATTTGCGGATAACCATCCATCATATTATTTACCCAAATGATACCAGTATCCAATTGTTTGATCATTCTTAAAGATCTCATACTATCTTTTGTCCAAACAGAACCGGATAATCCATATTCAACACTATTAGAAATTTCAACAGCTTCTGCTTCAGTTTCAAAAGTGATAATACTTAATACAGGTCCAAAAATTTCTTCTGTAGCAACTTTCATATCAGCATTAACATTTGTCAACAATGTTGGTTCTAACCAAAATCCGTTATTCAACGAATCATTCAAATTCAATTTCTTTCCACCAGATAAAATTTGACAACCATCATTTTCAGATTCATCCATATATTTCAATGCTGTATCATATTGTGATTTTGTTATCATTGGTCCAACTTGAGTATCTTCATCCATCGGATCACCAATTTTCAAATTTTTCAATTTTGTTTTTAATATTGCCTCAAATTCTGTAGCAATAGATTTTTCAACCAAAAGTCTTGAACATGCAACACATAATTGACCAGAATTTACAAAAGCACTAATTAAAGTTGCATCGGCAGCTTTATCAAGATCAGCATCAGCAAAAACGATTATAGCATTTTTTCCACCCAATTCAAGATTCACAGATTTCATGTGTTCTACTGCCTGTTTTTGAATTTTTTGACCAATCGCTGTAGAACCTGTAAAAGATATTTTTTTGATATCTGGATGTTCTATCAAACATTGACCTGTTGAAGAACCTCTACCAAGAGTTAGATTTACAATACCTTTTGGAAATCCCGCTTTTGTACATAATCTTACAAATGCTGTAGTTGCTAATGGTGTATCGACTGATGGTTTTACAATAATTGCATTTCCGGCAGCGACTGCTGGTGCTACTTTTAAAGCAGCATTTACCAATGGATAATTCCATGGTAATATTCCAGTTACAACTCCATAAGGTTCATACATTGTAAATTGAAAAGTTCCATTTGAACTGGCTTTTACTTTCCCTTCGATTTTATCTGCTGCTCCAGCATAAAAACGAATAATTTGAGCAGTTAATGGAATTTCTCCACCTCGTAATTGTGATATAGGTTTTCCGGTATCCTGTAATTCTAATGTAATTAATTCTTCAGCATTCTCTTCAACTAATACTGCCAATCTTAATAAACAATTACCTCTTTCAGACGGAGACATATTTTGCCATTCGTCTGATTCAAAAGCTTTTTTAGAAGATTCAACTGCTTTATCCACAAATTCTGAATTACAACATATTTGTTCAGCAATAACCTCTCCTGTAGCAGGATTAATTACATCAACAGAATCTCCACCAGCGAACATTAACTCTTCACCATTTATAATAGGTCCAATTTTAATCATGTTTATTTCTCCTTACTGTACCACAGGCAGCCTTGCCTGTCATATTTATTATTTTCTTGTTCACAAACTCCTGTTTAGAAACTCACTTGAAATGGAAATTTCTATTTCCGCTATATTCCCAAATAGAAATTTGGGAATAAGTGAATTATCCCTCAGCAGTTTTTTTCTGCATTTTATAATCAACCAGTGTTATAATAATTGTTGAAGATAAAACAAGTAAACCACCTATAATTACATAACTACTAAGTTTTTCACCAAGCCAAATAGCAGCTATTGGAATACCAAAAAATGCAATTAAATAATTTGATAAAGCAACTTGTATTGCATCAAGAATTTTAAGTGCTTTAAAAAATAAAACCATAGAAAGAAAGTTATGAAAGAATGTAAGTACCGCTAAACCAATCCATGTTTGACCGGTAAAGGAAAAGATTCTTGGAAATACATCACTTTCAAATATAAATACAAGTGGAGTTAATAATATTACTATAACTACATAAGTAAAAAATATTAATTCCGCTTCTGTATATCTATCTGCTATCTTTTTAATCCCGACATTGAAGTAGGAATTACCTACTATTGCTAAAAATATTAGCAGGTTTCCAATGGCATATTGTGATCCAAAATTAGCTTGTTTAATATCTCCTAAAGAAATCAATATAACACCAGCTATTGCAATGATAAAACTAAACCATCGTACACCATTCATTTTTTCTTTCAAAAGGAAAAAAGCAAATATTGCAGTAGTAACTGGTAAAGCAAGCGTAAGAATTGCAGCATTACTAGCGAGAGAATATTGAGTTCCCCAAGTAACTAATACTTGTGCTGGAAATGCTCCCAATAATGCTAATTGTACAAAAATGAAAATGTCCTTCAATTTTTTTCCGCCACTTCTAAAACTTTTCAATGCATAAGGTGACAAAAATATAGCTGCTAATAACATTGGAGCCCAAACAGTAAAATATGGACCTATCTGATCTTGAGTAAGTTTAATAGCCGTAAATTGTAGAGCCCACATCAAATTACATGTAAATAATAAAATCCATGATAAAACTACTTTATTCATAATTTCCTCTTATTCTTCTGGTGCATTAAAATTTACATTTGTCTTAATCAACCCAAGTTCACTATCCCAATTTTCAAAATTATCGACATCATCCAGACCCAAAATTGATAATTTCAACAGTTGTTTTCTAAGTCCAACATTTTCAAAAATATTATTTGAATTAGCATACTCTTCAATAATTTTTATATAATTTTCAGATTCATCAATTCTACCTAAAGCTTTCAAACAAAATGCTTGATAATAAATAGTTTTTATGACCCAGTATTCATACTTATTTGAGAACTTACTATTTCTTCTAAGTGTCAATGCTTCTTCCCAAAGTTCATTTGCTTTTTCCTGGTTTCCCAGTTTTGCATTGCAATATCCCATGTAAAATAATCTACGGGCCTGATCATAAAAATGTGCAATATAATGTTGAGCAATATTTTGTGGAGGCTGAATTGAAATTTCGAAATCAGCAAGTGCTTCTTCATACTTATTGTTTTTCAACTTATTATAACCATTAGCCATTTTTAGATTTTTCCAAAAATCACCAAAAGACAAACGATGTGTATCGTGAAGATTAGATTTCAATAATAATTCTTCAAGTTCAGAATATTTTTTATTGTACAAATAAGTATTCATCAGATTTGCTTTTAATGAATATGATTTATCGAATTTGTTATAATTTGCTAACATTAATTTGATTGCTTTATCAACTCCTTGACGTTTATGAATTTCGGCAACATAGTCTTCGAATATATACGGATCATTTTTATCCAATTTATAGGCTGCTAATAGATATTTGTATGCAATCTCTTTATTTCCAAGTTTTTTCTGAGCTCGATATAACGACATCAACATAATTTTGTTTTTATGTCCTAATTTCTGAGATTTTTCCCAATTAGCAATTCCTTCATTTTCCAGATCATGTCCATAATAAAAATCGCCAAGTAAATGATATAGTTGTCCATTTTTAGGTTCTGATTTAATTCTACGTTTCAAAATCGAATATTCTTCAAGTCTCCAGGCAAAATCATTTACGATAGTTTTGGTGTTTATCTTTTTTGATTTACTATCAGTTAAATAATCAAGTTCTGTTCTATAAAGATCAATGATTGAATTAGTATGTTTAATCAAATTAATAACTTGTTTGGCTTCTTTATAGAAACCATTACGATAAAATACAGATACAACTTCGAGCAATTCTTCAGGAAGATCGACGTATCGATTCTTGATATTTTTCCCTAAAACATCTGATTTATTCAAAAGATATTCAGTACAAAGTGTAAATGGATTTTCACCATCAAGCAATTTTGCTTTTTCCAACATTGATAATGCTTCAGAATTGTTATTCAGTTTATTTTCCACCAAAGATTTTATGATAAAACCATTTACGATGGTTGAGTTTAATTTTAAAGCTTTGTCGAGTTGTACTTTTGCTTCTTTGAAATCACCTTTTTTAATTGCAATTTCTGCTTCTGCAATTCGTTCAGGATATTCAAAACCAAAACGTCCTGATTGTCTCAAATAATAAATTGATTCATTTGGCTGATTAAGATATCCATGAGCCAAACCCTTATAATAAAGTGTTCGACCATCATCAGAAATTCTATCAAGACTTTTATTGAAATGATCAAGTGCTGATTCAAATTTTCCTGCTCTTAAATCAAACAATCCCAATTCAGTATGAGCTCTGGAAAATCCAGGATCAACAACAAGTACTTGATTTAATATTTTTTTGATTTCAGGAATATGATAAAACCAATCATTCAATAAATGTTCAGCTTTTACAAATAGTCCTTCTGCAGTAAAATCAGCAGCAGTTTTTTCAGCCTTTTTTACTGGAATATAATAACTATCATATTTTGGTGCTTTTTGAGAAACAGCCAAAACTTTAGAAATCTGGGTTCCATTTTCATCAACTAACTCAAGCGATAAATCATCTGGATTTTTCACATTAATTTCTGCAGAAGTAACAAATGGCTTTTCAGGAGATAGGTCAGATTTAATTTCCTTAATTACTTTGCCATTTTCACAAATTTGAATTTTTGCATTTTCATATTTAATATTTGCCTGAATTTTTATTGTTGCCAATGCATTTCCATCACGTTGATTAGTCAAACCAAAATTAATCGCAGCATTTTCTGACGCACCATTAAAAGAACCTATTGCTCCAACCGGATACCAATAATGTGTATAATCAATAGATTTCCCTGGTAAAATCTTATCAAATTTTTCCTGGATAATAATACGACCACTTTGAATTTCGCCGTAATTCAAACCCTCTGCATGGGAAAATCTTTTTTCAAGAGCTGTAATATGCCATCCCCAACTCCAATATTTTTTACCGGGCAAATCATTGACATCCGCATAATGAACCAAACCAATATTGTGATCATGATCGTAATATCCCATGTAACCTTCACGAGCATTAAGCATATAATATCCAACAGCTTCGTCAATATTTTTTAGTAAAGATAAATCCTTGTTTGCATAATTTGGCCATGAAACTGCATTTTCATATTGACCGTGTAAAGCCCCACGATTTTCTGGATATATAAATTCTGTATTGGCATTAACCGGAATTCCACAATTCGCCCAATATAAATATCTCTCTTCCAATGGAGATTCGTTTGCCAACCTTACATCTTGTTTAATACGTGCTTCACCAGGTAAAAGAGTAAATGCAACACTCCAATGTAATCTTCCAATTTTTTCAGTATTACTCATTATTAAAGAAACTGAACCATCTGCATTTTCTTTGATAGAGCAATCTCTTTTTCGTGCATTGGTTTGAGAATGTGCATTTGGAATATTTAATTCCATTCCACCACCAAGATATTGATAGCCCATTCCGGAATTGTAAATTTTAGCTTCTTTATAAATTCTATGAATCACTTCTTTTTCTCTGATTTTATCATAAACAAACCATAATCTACCACCGTAATCAGGAGCCATTCCAATTTTCAAATATTTATTTTCAGCCACAAGAATTTTGATTTTCTTTTTATCAATGCTAAAATTCTTCCGACCATAAAATTGAAATGGATAAGTAACATAACCTGTTAATAATCCAAAAGGCGGATATGGATCTAATGGCAATTGATTATGTTCAAGAATTTCCTCTTCTAATACATAATGTTTTACATCTGCAATTGCATTGCTGGATAACATCAACATAATTGCAAACAATAACCCTGGTATATAAATTCTCCTCATTATTTTTATCTCCTTTTGATATTGATAAAATATTTTTCCTTATCATTCTGCCACAAAATCATTCTGCATCATTTCCCTTTTCATCATTCTGCCACAAAATCATTCTGCATTACTTCCCTTTTCATCATTCTTCCACAATTCTATCCATTCCAATCACTTTCATCGGATTTTCATTAGTCAATTGTCTGCATTGTTCATCATTTAAACCAAGATATTTCATTAAATTATTCTGACTCTGTTGCATAGTTGTAGCCGATCCTGAAAAATTTAGTTTTCCAGATTCTCTGACAACATAATCATTGCCAACTTCAAGTTGTAAATTACTGAGATAATAATTCCCCGGTGGTGCAGATGCAGCAGCCATTGCATCAGTTACAATTATAGTTTTTTCATATCCTGCCAGATCTATATAATTCTTTAGCACAAAAAAGGGAATGTGTATTCCATCAGCAATAAAGCACAACCAAAACTGGTCTTTAAATGATAAAACTCGCTGGATAATATTATCATGGCGATCCAAATTTGCAGGACAACCATTTCCCAAATGAGTGAACATGCTCAAACCGGAATCAATTGCACCTTGTAATTCATCCATATCCGGATTGCAATGACCGGCAGAAACTGTGATATCTTTTTTGGCTAACATTTTTATCATTCTAAAATTATCATCAATTTCTGGTGCTAATGTTACAATTTTTGTTAAGCCATCTGCTGCATCCAAAAGTAGTTTTAACAATTCTGTATCTGCTGATTTTATTGATTTAACTGGATGTGCTCCTCTATACCCAGGTTCTTTACTGATAAATGGACCTTCAATATGAATTCCAAATATAATTTTTTTAACAAGTTTATCCTGTTCTCTCAGGTGAGTTAAATTCTGTAAACGATTTATCATATCATTTGGACTTGCTGTAATAATTGTTGCAAGAATACCTTGAACACCATCTTCTTTCAGTTTAGCACATGCATTGTGTAAATCTTCTGGTGACAAATCATTCTGATTAAAATCAACGCCAGCATATCCATTTACTTGTAAATCAAAATATCCTTTATACATTATATTTATCCTCTTTCATCATTCATCACTAATCGTTTCTTCATCATTCTGCCACAAAATCATTCTGCCTTAATTGCTCTTCTTATCATTCTGCCCGGCCTACTATCCTGAGCACCAATTAATTTTTAAATCACTCTGTTTTACTTTATTCTCATTTAATATATACCAATATCTCTTTCTTCCTGAGTACTGGTT
>JAOZSG010000181.1:0-5116 GCA_029939785.1 Fidelibacterota bacterium
ACTTCTCAAGCTGTTGTAGGATCTGTAATGGGAATCAGTTTAGCAAAAGGTGGAAGAAATTTGAATTTTAAAAAACTTGGTCATATAGGTATGGGATGGATTGCTACTCCGGTTATTTCAGCAGTAATCGCTGTAATTGCATTGTTTATTTTTGAAAATTCATTTAATATTGAGGTTTATAATAAAAACATATCTAAAACTGAAATTTATAATAATGAATATGTTGACAATAATTATAGTAGTAGTGTTATAACTTTTATGAAATAATAAAAAGACAAAAGCTCTGTCGCATTGAGTCCGTTGGTAATCGGATTTACAACCCGTCGAAATGTGCATCAGAGCATTAATATTAAGAAAATTGAAAATCAGATAGATACAGCTTCGAGCATCCTTCGATCAGTCAGAAGCCGGACTTATGAGCAGGATGACAAACTCAACAAACTAACAGAAAGCACAAAGGAGTAAATATGTCGTTAACAAAAAAGATAATTTTAATCAGTTTAATTTTGGCTATTAGTTTTATGGGCTGTTCTAAAAAAACAGCAAAAAAATCTGTGAGATCAGATATATTTCTGAATTCCAGTGAATATAAATTGCTTTTAAATGCTGATATGTTTACTGATTATGAAAAAGGATTTCAGGATTATTGGGAAATAATTAAAACTGTTGCAAAGCAGGAAGGAATCAATATTATTGAAAAAGATAATCCATTGAAAACGAAACATAAGGATATTTCTTTTTATGATACTGAAAATCTTGATTTACAGAAACATTCATTCTTATTACGATATAAAAGAAAATATAAAGGTAATGATTATAAACCTGGTGCAGAATATACTCTGAAATATAGAAACAGAAGTGCAGAAAAAGTTATAGATGTCGATTTAAAAACCGGTGTAGGATATACTCCAAAACATGATGAAATTGAACTCGAATCAGATATTGTTTACAACTCTGCATTAAATGGAAAACTCGATATTTCCTATACTATGGCAAATGGTATTGATCTTGAAGAAAATCCTATACCAAATATTGGAGAGTTAGTTAAAGTATATCCAGTGATAAAAACAATTGGTTTGGATGCTGATACAAAACTTGTTAGAGTTGCTAATGTTATTGCAGATGAACGCATGGTAATGCCCGGGAAATTGGATTTTGGTGATGGCTTATTTGGTAGAATGGATATAACAGTTTGGATTATACAAACAGAAGATGGCAAAATAAGTGTTCCTGAATTTTCATTTGACCATCCTTTTTCACAGGATAAAAAATATAGTGATGAAGCAATGCAAAAATGCACATCATTTATTGATAAACTTAAAGAATACAAACCGGAGTGGGTTGTTCCGGGTGTATTAAAAGCCGCAGTTGTTTTTGATTTAATGAATAAATAATAAAGAGAATTAAATGAATCCAGCAGAAATAAATTTTGATACAAATCTAAACGTTATTCCCAAACGACCAAAAAGTAAAGGTGAGAACCGGCTTAAGTATATTGGTTTTCCTTTGGGATTGATACTGTTTTTAATTTTATATTTGATGCCAACTCCGGTTGGTTTAACCATGGAAGGGCAGGTTGCGATTGCATCTTTTGTTGCTGCATTAACCTGGTGGATTACTGAACCTTTTCCTACTTATGCAACTTCATTAATGTTGATGGCAATGTTAACTTTTTTCAATGGATGGTCAGAAGATAAAGTACTCGGAGTGTTTGGACTTGAAGTAATTTGGTTGAATATACTCGCTTTTATTCTTAGCTCTACACTGGTAAAAAGTCAACTTGCAAAACGTTTTGCTTTATGGATTGGGATAAAATTCGGACATAGTTCAATGACAATTATGGGAGCTTTTATTCTCCTGCAATTATTCCTTGCACCTTTTATTCCTGCAACAACCGCCAGAACAGTAATGGTCTTACCCGTAATGCTTGTAATAGCTTCTATTTATGGATCAACATCTGAGAAGAGGAATAACTTTGGTGTTAATTTATTTATGCAGAATTTGCAGGGGATTAGTATTTTTTCATCGGGTTTTATTACTGGTAGCACATGTAATATTGTAGCTGCTGCTTTTATTTTTGAGATGGGCGGTCATAGAGTTTATTATAGTGAATGGATGATTGCAATGCTGCCAATTACAATAATAGTAATGGGCATATCATTATGGTTGGGGCCAAAATTCTTATTTAAAATTAAACCTGAAAATCAAGTACCGAAGTTAAAAGGTGGTTTTGATGTAATGCGGAAAATGTTACATGATATGGGTAAATTTTCCATAGATGAAGCAAAAGCCAGCGGTGTATTTTTATTTGTTTTGTTTTTATGGGCTACTGACAGATATCATATGGGTTGGTTTGGCTTTGAGATTTCTGCGGTAATGGCTGCATTAATTGGAGTTATTATAGTATTTTTACCAAAAATAGGTTTATTGAAATGGAATGATGCAGATATTCCATGGCATGTAATGATTTTTTCGGCAGGTGCTTATGCCGGTGGTCTTGCATTGTTTGATTCTGGTGCCGCTCGTTGGGTTGTTGGCAATGCCTTTGATATGATTGGTTTAAATGGAAGTTTAAATTTCTGGGTTGTCTATACAGTTATTATTACTTTTGCTATGTATGCACATCTCTTCTTTACAAGTAAAACCATGAGATCTATTGTAATGATACCAATTGTAATTGCAATCGCACAGCAAATGGGCTATGATCCGGTTTCGCTGGCACTTCCGGCAGCTTTTACATTAACCTGGGTGATTACATTACCGACAAATGCAAAACCTAATTTGATTCTCTATAGTACAGGCCAATTTTCCATTTCAGATAATTTAAAATACGGATTATCAGTGGCAACAATTGGAGTTATTGTAATGTTAATTGCAGGAGTTACCTGGTTTAGATGGTTAGGAATAACACCATGATAAAATATATAATAAACAATATTGACAACTTCGTAAAAAGTAAAAATTTTAACGCAAAGACACACACAACTATACGCTCTGCGATCTTTGCGGTATCTGCGATGAAAAATACATTTTACAATTTCATCAATATTAATAAAATTTGGATAATTGCCTTCTTTTTCCTGATAAATTATCAGGTAATTAATGCATATAGCATACAAAATATCAACAATAAGATTTATATCAATGAAAATGGAACTGCATTAGTCTATTTTGATGTTGATTTTCAATCTAATGGACAAGAAATACTTCAAATACCAATATCTTCGGATAATATTAAAATGAAAACTATGTTATTAGATTCTGAAGAATTGAATATTCCAGTGAAAATCGAAAATAATGGAGTTTTCATCTTAAGCATTCCTTTGGATTGTACTCAGGGAACACATCATTTGGAATTGATCTATATAATTAATAATTTTATTAATTGGCAAGAAGCTGGTCCGGGAGAATTTAAGAAATATGAATTTGAAACATATATTGAAAATCCCTTTCCTACACTTATTGATACATTTAGTATGAGTATAATTTTACCGGAAGGCTGGAATTACCATAAAATTACAGGAAGTGAACCTATTTTTAAAAAGAAAGATCCAAAGCCGCCATTTATATTATCAAAATCTGATGGATTATCTTGTGTAAGTATTGATAGAATTCCCATGGAATACAGAGATAAAATTGGTTTAGAGTTTACATTTAAAGAAGAAAAAAAATCATATTCTATAATTTTTATCAGTGCAATATTAATTGCATTATATTTGTTCTTTTTTAGAAATTTGGTTAAAAATGATAATAAAAAAGTTAAAGAAAGTAACAATAGTAAAGTGTCAAAAATATAATGAAAACATGAAAAGACAAACCGCTAATGCACACGAATTTAATTATACAATTAGTGTTCATTAGTGTCTATTCGTGATTAAAAACAGAGTAAAGGAGAAAAACATGCATAGTAAAAACACCCTAAAAGTAATATTGCTGTTATTACTTGGAATAGGGATAACTTTTGCTCAGGTAACAATCTCAGTTCCAAGTGGATTGAAAATTGACTTGAGTGGTAAAGTTGAATTAGAATTTGTTGATGTTGAAGGAGCAGGTGGTTTTACAAACAAAGATCTAACTTTCCAAAAAGTTAAAAACCGTAGTCCTCATGTCCGTATTGATAAAGCAATTTTAGGAACTAAAGTTAATTATAGTGAAAATCTTACATATACTATTGAATTTAGATTTGATGATGATGGTGCTAAAGTTGACAAACATTATGCTCGTTTAAAAATGCCTAACTTAAATACTCGTTTTGAATTTGGAAACAATCGCCCTTTTATTGCAGCTAAAAGACATACTGAAGGTTATCCATTAATCGGAACAGCTTTTTGGAAAGGCAGAGAGTTGCATTTGACTTCTGAAAGTAAAATCAATCTTGGTTCAGCTATTAAACTTGATTTTGGGCTTTCTGTTGCAATGAAAAGACCAATTGAATCTGATGATGTTGCAGAAGATAAATCCTTTAAAATGCTAACGTATGGTGACTATAAAACCAAAGATGGACAAACCTGGGAATATGGTGTAAAAGGTGGTATTGAATTACTAAATATAAAAACTGAGGGTTGGTTTTATTATGGTAAACTTATAGATGATTATGACTGGAAAACCCAGCTATCTCAATCATTACAGTCTTATAATTCATATGGAGATGAAAAAGATATAACACATTATTGGTATGGAGGTCGTGTAAGTTATGATTTAGGCGGGTTTCATACACGTGCAGAATATATTTATGCACAAGATGGCTTGTTGCCTCGTGATGGAGCTTATGTAGAAGGTGGTTATACTTTTAAAAAACTCCCTGAATTTATACCTTTTAAAAATGTTTCATTTAGAGGAAGAACAGGTTTTTTAAATCTCAAACCTCTGGAATCTACAGATGGAGAAGATCTGGTATGGGAATATCTTGCTGAGCCAATGTCCTGGTCACGTAAAATGACAACAATATCTTTAATCACAAAAATTAATGAATTTATATCAATCAAAGCAGAATACTATTTGCTTGATGAAGAGACGGGTTCAGACAAAGAATCATCTGTCAAAGATAATCAAGGGCTTGTTCAAATTAATTTTGCCTTTTAATTATAATAACATTTAAACCAAACTAAGGAGAAAA
>JAOZSG010000181.1:5216-6973 GCA_029939785.1 Fidelibacterota bacterium
TTCACAATTGATGCACCGTTCACACTTGCAATTGACTCTGATAATGAAGATATGACTTCAATCGATGTATCTCAACCTATTAATGGGGTGAATTATGTAGCTGTACTAGTTGCCAAAACAGATTGTGCTCGTGGATCAGTATTATTAGTAAATTTTGATACTGGTGAAATTGTAAAACGTATTGATAATATTGGTTATAATCCAGATGGATGTGCTTTTACAAAAAACAGTTCACACTTAATTATTGCATGTGAAGATGATCGTGAAGACAGATCTTGTAAACCTGATGAACGTCACGGTGGTTCAGTAAGTATTATTGATCTTACAAATGGAATTGCAAATGCAACATTGGCACAGGATTATCTTGTGAATTATGATGTAGATTCTGAACCGGAACATGCAGAAACAAATGCAAATGGTGATGTTGTTGTATCAGTTCAGGAAACTTCTGATGTATTGGTATTCAATGTTTCTGATCTTCCTCTCGATGAATCAGACATTACACGTGTTCATCAGCCAAATGATGCAGGTGATAATGAAGCACAACCAGATGGTCTTTTTATTTCTCCTGATGGAAAAACTGCATTGATTTCCAATGAAAGAAATGGAACATTTCAGATGCTGGATATTGCATCAAAGACAATGCTCGGCACACCATACACAATTGAAAATGATTTACCATCAGGCTGGCAAAGAGACGAACGTAAATCAACAAAAAGAACAGAACCTGAAGAATGTTCATTGATTGAAAGAGATGATAAGATTTATGCCATTCTTGCATTACAGGAATCTCATGCTGTAGTTGTATATGATGTTACCGATCCTGCAAATCCTGTTTTTGATTCCATATCAGAAGCCGGTATTGCCTGGGAAGAAGACAATGAATTAGGTAAAAGTGCAATTGGATCTGAAGGTCTCACAGTACATCCAACTAATGGTATGGTTTTCTCTGCGAACGAAAGAGAAGGCAGTATCACCATGTACAGTGCAAACTGGGGTAGAGACGAAGAATAAGTTGTACTACTCGTAATTATACTAAAGCCGGAAGATTACTTTCGGCTTTAGTAATCTTTCTAACTATTTTATACAATACATCTTTCAGGTTATTATAACATAATACAATAAGGGTAAAATTATGAAAAACTTATTACTAATTATTATATTTTTTATACTTATTACAATAAATTTTTCTTTCGGACAAAATTTATTTATTAATGAATTTATGGCCAGCAATGATACTGCTGTTGCTGATGAAAATGGCGAATTTGATGATTGGATTGAAATTTATAATGCTGGGTCTGAGTCGGTAGATATTGGTGGCATGTATATTTCAGATGCTATTAATGACCTTACACTCTGGCAAATTCCGAATACTGCATCGGATTCAACTACTATTCCAGCCGGAGGATTTCTTGTCCTTTGGGCAGATAAACAACCGGAGCAAGGTGTACTTCACGTAAACATAAAATTAAGTAGTGGTGGTGAAGATATTGCATTAACAGCTTCTGATGGTACAACAATAATAAATTCTTATACTTATAGTGCTCAAACTACGGATTTTTCATGGGGACGTATGCCGGATGGAAGTGATGATTGGCAAAGTTTTGTAAAACACCCTGTAATTGGTTATACAGCTTCACCGGGCAGAAGTAACGTAACAATACGAATTAATGAACTTCTGGCTAAAAATAATAGTGTTAATCAGGATGAATTTGGAAATTATGGAGACTGGATTGAATTATATAATTTTGGTGAAA
>JAOZSG010000182.1 GCA_029939785.1 Fidelibacterota bacterium
TTTTATTTTCATAAGTGGGAGTCAGTCTGTTGGAAAAATGACAGCAGATTATGCGCGAATTTTATTTGGTGGAAGTACAATTATGATTTTTTCTCATCTTGTAAATGCCATTTTACGTGGTGAAGGTGACGCAAAACGAGCAATGTATGTGATGATGGCAGGTTCATTTTTAAATATAATTTTGGACCCTGTTTTTATTTTTTGGCTTGATATGGGAGTTGCGGGAGCTGCCTGGGCTACGATTATCTCAATTTCTTTATCTTCCTCGATTTTATTTTATTGGTTATTTTTTAAGAAAGACACATATTTGGATATAACTTTTAAAAAATTCAAATTTGACAAAAAAATAATTCAAGAAATTTTAAGTGTCGGAATACCTTCTTCTTTGGCACAGATTTCTATGTCTATTTCCATGATATTTCTTAATAGTGTAATACTTATTGCAGGCGGTACTAATGGAATTGCTGTATTTACGTCCGGATGGCGAATTATTATGATGGGTACTATTCCATTATTAGGGTTAGCATCAGGTGTAACTACTGTTACTGCTGCAACTTTTGGAGCAAAAGAACATGAAAAACTTAAAACAGCATTTTTTTATTCTATTAAATTTGGATTATTAATTGAGGGAATAATTGGATTAATTGTATTTCTATTTGCTGATCAATTTGCTTTGTTATTTACATATTCTGAAGGAGCAAAACCAATTTTAAATGATCTAATATTATTCTTGCGGATTAATTCTTTGATATTTCCAATTGTTCCTTTTGGAATGTTGACATCTGCAATGTTTAGAGGAATAAAACGTGGAAATGCTTCATTGATGGTGACAATTATAAGGACAATATTATTACAGATTCCATTAGCTTATCTTTTTGGTGTAATATTAGATATGGGATTATTAGGTGTTTGGATTGGAATTATACTGGGGAATATGATTGCTGTGATAATTACATTTTTTTGGGGAAAACATGCCATTGAAAATGTAAAATTTAGCGAAACGGTAATTTAGATAAATCTACATTGCCTCCTGATAAAATTACTCCTATCTTTTTATCTTTGAAAATTGTTGGATTGTTTTTTATTACTGCCAATGGAACAGCAGAAGATGGTTCAATAATTATTTTCATTCTTTCCCAAATCATTTTCATTGACTTAATAATTTCTTTGTCGCTTACTGTGAAAATTTTATGAACATTGCTTTTTATTATCGGAAACGTAAGTGTTCCCAATGAAGTTAAGAGACCATCTGCAATTGTTTTTGGATTGATTGATGGAATAATTTTGTTTTGTTCTAAAGAACGTTTAGCATCATCAGCACCTTCAGGTTCAGCACCAAATACTTTTATAGCCGGATTTAAATATGAAATTATTAAGGCAGTTCCACTTAATAAACCACCACCACCAACCGGGGCGATAATTATATCTAAATCTTTAATTTTTTCTAATATTTCTAGTGCTATAGTCGCCTGACCTGCTATGACTTTCTCATTATTATAAGGATGAATAAAGGTTGCTTCTGTATGTTTTACAATTTTATCTAAGGTTTCTTCACGTGCTTTTTGATTTGGTTCACAGAAAGTAATATTCGCTCCATACTCCTGCACAGCATTGATTTTAACCTGGGGTGAATTCTTAGGCATTACAATATATGATTTTATACCAAACCATCTTGCAGCAAGTGTTAAAGCAGCTGCATGATTTCCTGAAGAATGGGTAGCCACGCCATTTTTTGCTATATCTTTTGATAATGAAAAAACAGCATTGGTTGCACCTCTAATTTTAAAAGCACCAACTTTTTGAAAATTTTCACATTTAAAAAATAATTTTGCATGGTGAATTGTATTTATTGAATTACTTGTTAAAATGGGAGTGTTGTAGATATATTTTTTAATAATATTATGAGCATCAATAATATTATTAAGAGTTATCATTGGATTAATACATTCTTTTTAGAGGAATTGAAATGTTGAATTTTGTACCATTTTCTGTATTGATATCCATTTTCCCTTTTAGTTGGCTTATGGTAAGAAGTTTTATTAAATGTAAACCAAGTGATTTTGATTCTTCTACGATAATATCTTTAGGAATACCTATACCATTATCGCTAACAATAATATTCAGTGTGTTCTTATCAGATTCCAAGGTTAATGAAATAATTCCTTTTTGATTTTCAGGGAATGCATGTTTTATTGAGTTGGTGATTATTTCATTTATTACTAAACCACAAGGAATGCAAATGTCAAGGTCAGCATAACAATCATTTTTTATATCTACGTTTAAAGTACGCATTGAAGCATTATTCATAAAGGATCTGAAAATATTGACAGATAAAGTATTAATATAAGTGCTTAGATTGAATTCATTTAAATTTTCTGATTGATATATCTTTTCATGAATAAGAGCTAAAGATTGAATTCTGTTTCGACTATCAGTAAGTATGCTATGGGTTTTATTATCTTCTGTTTGTTTAAGTTGTAAGTTTAAAAGGCTTGAAATTATTTGGAGATTATTTTTTACTCTATGATGGATTTCCTGCATTAAAAAGTCTTTTTCTTTAAGAGTATCTTTTAATTCTTTTTCTATTATTTTTCGTTTTGTTATTTCATCTTTTAATTTCTTATTTTGTTCTTTTATGAGTAGAGATCTTCTCTTAACCTCTTTTTCCATATCATTAAATAATGAATAATATTTATCATTAGTGGTAATATTTTCATTGTTGACTAAACTTAATTCATTTTTTAGATGTTTGAGTTCCAGTTCAATTCGTGTCAATTTTTTTGTTGATATATCTGATTTATTTTGTGCCATTAGAAATTAATCCGATTTCTTCCATTCTTTTTAATTTTTCGTATAAATCTTTCTGCATTATTTCTAATGCTTCTGTTTCAATTTTATATTGCGAGAGTAGTTCATTATACTTAATATCATCAGTTTCGTATTGATTGTCAGTATATCCCATGTTTATTGATTTGCAAAAAAAGTTTGATATATATAATGTTGATGAAAGTCGATGAAAATCATCTATTGCATCTTCCGGGTTATGATGAAATTTTATTGCTGAAATGAGACTTGCTGGAAAATTCCAATTTTCTCCCAGTACTGCTCCTACATCTGCATGTGTAAAATTCAAAACTTCCTTTTCCGCTTGAAATATATTTATTTTTTTTTCTTTACTTGTTTGAAGAATTTCTATGAACTCTTCATGAAGAAACTGATCTATTATTATTAGACCAATATTATGGAGTAATCCGGCAGTATATAAATTTTCACCCCGTTCTCCAAATTCTCTTCTGTAAATCATTTGACAAAGTATAGCATTTGCCACACTATTTTTCCATAATTTAGTACGTGAGAATTCAGAAGTGTCATTTCCCATAAAAATAGTTATAAGTTTTTGAGTGAGAGCAATATCTTTAACTTCATCAAAACCAATCCAAAGTATTGATTCTTTAAGATCGTTAAATTGAACTTTGGAAGCAAAAAAAGCAGAATTTGCTACTTTTAGAACTTTTGCTGTTAAAGGCGGATCAAGTTTTATTACACCTTCTAAATCAAGTGCTGTGCTTTCTGGATTATTGATAATTTTAAAAATACCGGTAATAATACCTTTTATAGAAGAAAAGTCAGATGAATTGACCTTGTCTATTAAATTATTGATATCGTATTTGTTCTTTAATGTTTGATTCATAGTTATTCCTGTTTGAAATGATTATTAAATTAATATTATAAATTAATTTTAAATAAATAAAGTATAAAATAAAATTATTAAAATAATCCAAATAATTTAAAGATAGCAATAATAATTGCGAATGCTAGAATGATCTTAATTATTGTTTCTCCGTTTTTTATTACAATTTTTACTCCAAAATAGGCACCGGTCATATTACCTATTGATAGTGCTAAACCATAAGTCCATAATATTTTACCTGATAATGCAAATATAATTACAGCAAAAAACGTATAACAACCGATAATAAAAAGTTTAACGGCATTAGTTTTAATGAGATTCAAATCGCTGATTAGATTGAGAGCACCAATAAAAAGAAATCCAACTCCTGCCTGAATAAATCCACCATATAATCCAATTCCAAAAAAAATTATAGATTCAATTAATTTTGGTACTTTTCGTTTATTGTTTTTCTTTACTGGTTTTGGCAATAATATCATTACAAGGATAAACAATAAAATAATACCAAGAAATTTATCAAATACATATGAATTTAATTTTACAGCAATTAAAGATCCAATAATCGCTCCAATTACTGAACTAATGGTTATATGAATAATTGGTTTAATTGTTAATTGATTGTGTTTTTTAAATTGTGCAGTACCAATAATATTTTGCATTAGAATTGCCACACGATTTGTTGCATTTGCAACTGGAGAAGGAAGACCACAAATTATCAAAACGGGTAATGTAAGTGTAGAGCCTCCGCCTGCCAAAGTGTTTATAAAACCTGCTAAAATTCCAGTTAAAAATAATATTAAATACTGAAAATAAATATTTTCTATAATCATATTATGCTTTCATAAATAACAATTGACAAATGATAATTAACAAATGACAGATTACATATTTATTATATAAATAGAAACATTTTTTTTCATTATTATCATTCATGAATATGCCAAAAAAGACGGTATGTTGAAAATTGTGACAATATGACTTGTTGATCTATTTGGCATGATGTTGGATATAGAAAACGGTCTGAAAATTGATAAATAAAAAATAAAAAGGAGAAACATTTATGTCAGACTTTAAAAAAACCGGTCGTAAAAAGAATTTTAAATTTAAAGCCGAGTTAAATCAATTACTTCACCTCATTGTTCATTCACTTTACAAACATCCTGAAATTTTCATGAGAGAATTAATTTCAAATGCCTCAGATGCTCTTAATAAAGCAAGATTTTATGAGTTAACAAAAGAAAATATTCTTGATCCGGAAACAGAATTAAGTATTAAAATCAATGTTAATTCCAAGAAAAAAACCTTTTCTATCGAAGATACCGGTATTGGAATGACAGAAGAAGAGTTAGTTCAGAATATTGGTACTGTTGCAAATTCAGGGACTCTTAATTATATAAAACAATTACAGGAAAATGGAGAAAAAGTAGATGGTGATTTAATAGGAAAATTTGGAGTAGGATTCTATTCTATATTCATGGTTGCTGATGAAGTAACTGTTGAAACAAGATCAGCCGATCCGGACTCAAAAGGTTTTCGATGGATTTCTGATGGACAGGGAAGTTTTAGTATTGAAGAAATTAAAAAGAAGACACGTGGAACCAAAATATCATTCAAATTAAAAAAGGAACATGAAGAGTTTTCAGAAGATTTTAGAGTGATATCAGTTTTGAAAAAATACTCTAATTTTGTTGATTTTCCTGTATATGTAAATGATAAAGAAGAAAACACAGTTCAGGCTTTATGGCGTAAAAATGAGAGTGAATTAAAAGAAGAAGAATTAACTGAATTTTATAAATTTGTTTCAATGGACTATAATAATCCACTCGGACATCTTCACCTATCAATGGAAGGTAAAGTGAATTTTAAAGCATTATTATTTATCCCGGAAAAAGCACCAATGAATCTTTTTAATGATATGAATGAGAAAGGTCTCCATCTTTATAGCAACCGTGTATTTATTGAAGATGCTGCGTCAGAAGAATTATTACCTGAATATCTTCGCTTTATCAAAGGTGTTGTAGATACTGAAGATTTACCATTAAATGTCTCCAGAGAAACAACTCAACATAGTCCTGTAATGTCAAAGATTAAAGATATTGTTACAAAAAAATTATTGGCAATGTTTGAAAAATGGGCGAAAGATGATACTGCAAAATATGATATTTTTTACGAAAATTTTGGTCAACTTTTCAAAACAGGTATTAATACAGATTTTACTAATCGTGATAAAATTATGAAATTGTTACGATTTGTATCAACAGAAAATGTAAACGGAGAATTAGTATCTTTAGATGAATATGTTAGCAGAATGAATGAAGATCAAAAGGATATTTTCTATATCACTGGTGAAAATAGACAAATTGCAGAGCGTAATCCTAATCTTGAGTATTTTAGAAAAAATAATATTGAGGTGCTATTTCTGACAGATCCTGTTGATGTTTTTATTTTACCAAGTTTAAACGAATTTGATGGAAAAAAACTCATCTCAATTGAAACTTCTGAAATTGATATAAGCAAAAATAGTGATGATTCAAGTGAAGAAAAATTAAATGAAAATGCTCTTGATTCATTGATAACTGTGTTCAAAGAAACTCTTGGTGATAAGGTTAAAGATGTTGTAGAGTCAAAACGTTTAGTTGATTCACCGGCAACTTTAGTTGTTGACAAAGATGGGATGGATCCACAAATGGAAAGAATGATGAGAGCAATGAATCAGGGACAAGGTCCGGGAATGGATCAAAAAAAGATTCTAGAAATTAATTCCGGTCATAAATTGATTAAGAATTTATCAACCTTAAACATTGCCAACAATAATGATATTATATTGAAAGATTCAATTTTTCAGTTATATGAATCTGCATTATTGATAGATGGGAATCTTAAGAATCCTTCTGAATTTATTCGACGAATGACAGAATTAATGGAAAAAGCTACCGGTAAATAGAGTTTTATAATATTTCTTAAATATCAGAAAAGGTCGGATATATCCGACCTTTTTTTTTGTTTGATAAAAAAATATAATTTTATTGTAAACATTATTGAAAAATAAAGTATAAAAAATTATACATATATATTAGTAAAATGGAGACAAAAAAAATGCCGAAGTGTAATTATGAGGAAAAATTGTTAAAAAGATAAGTTATTCCTTTGGAAAAACATTTTACTATTATTATTTTTGTGTGCCTGAAAATAATACTCTCATTTTGGCGAAGAGATGTAAAACAGGTTAGAAAGACAAATTTTTTTATTGTAACAGTTAAATCTTTAAGA
>JAOZSG010000183.1 GCA_029939785.1 Fidelibacterota bacterium
CTTATCTTCTTTTGATTGAAAATAACTAGTTGAATTAAAATCTGCAAGTTCAAGTAGTGTCAAATCTGTGGTGATATCAAATGGACCTTCAACAAGACCTATTAGTCCGTAGGTCAGCACCGGAGAAACTATTCCATTAATTGCAGCAAAAAAATAATGGTTTAATATTTTATCAAAAGTTGAAAATTGCAATAATTCGGTTACTGTTATAGTTAATAGATAACCGATAAGGATATAAAGAATTGATGCAAACATCTGGCTACGTTTTCTTAATTTGGATACAGAATAAATTGCGAGTGAACTTACGAAAATGGATGTTATCAGAAAATATATATCTCCACCAATTTGTGCACTAAGTAAAATGCTCAAACTACTTGTGCCTATAAAAGCAATTCTGGTATCAAATAGAATTGTAAGCATCATTGCTGCTATGGTAATTGGAATTGAATATTCTGAAATATTGAAATTAAGAACAAAGAATGAACTAAGTATTACTTGCGAAATAAAAATTATTCCAATAAGAATTATCATTTTTAATTCACGTAAGATTTGTGGCTTATAGGCTAATAAAAATGTAGTAAAAAATGATAATATTATGGCTACTAATGCTAATTGCCCTATGAATACCATAGGGTCACCAATTATTGGAATTTTTTTTCTTATTCCGCCTTTTAAATTTGATTGTTTTGCTCGTTCCGCAGCTAAGGATTCTAATTTATTATAAATCTCTGGAGTAACTTTTGTATTTGCCCCAACAATTTTTTCATTCTCTTCTACTATACCTTTACTGATAGGAACTTTATTGCTAGCTTCTCTTTGACGGGATTCTGTAAGTTCTTTTTGATAAATTAGATTTGGTTTTAAAAAATGAATTATGATGCTATTTCCCAGATCAAACAATTCCGGTTGTATATTATTATATTTTTTGTTTAATGATATTTTTGATTTTAACCAGGCTTCTTCAAGGGTTAAAATTTTTGATTTTTTTTCAAGTAATTCCTCACCATCCTGTTGGATTGAAATTTTTTCTGATCTAATTTGTTCTTTTAAAATATCCATTACAAGAGTAGCATATAAATCTTTTAATTCTTGTTGTAATGTTGAAAAAAAAGATTTTGAAAATTTATCATTTTTTTCTAAATATCCAATGAAAAGTGATTTTGAAATTGTAGAAAAATCTTCGATTTGATATTCTTTTTTTATTGCGTCGAAATAATTGAAAAATGTTAATGAATCAGTTTCATATTTTGTATAAAATAAATTGTAATCTTTTGAGTATTTGTTTTTTCTTAATATTTTTTGTGATTCAATATATTTTTTTCTTGCATTTTGTACTGTATTGTAGGCTTTGGTGAAGTTATTGAATTTGACTAAATTTATCTCTGAGATATTCTTATCATAGTAAAATACATAGGGAATTTTGGCTTCTGCTTCATTTCTATCTTTTGTTAATTCTTGTTTTTCTTTTAATATGGAAAAGGTAAAAGGAGCAATTATAGTTTCCTTGGTAATACTATTTAATTCATAACTGTATTCACTATATTGATTTTTTTGAAAAAACAGAGTGCAAATAAGAATAATAAGAATTGAGGTTAAAATTATTCGACGATTAGGTAAAGTAAATTTGATTTTCTTAGTTTTATTTGAATTTTTACTGACTTTCATGTAAACCTCAATTAGATATTCAATTTTTTTATTTTATACTTATTTTGAATATTTGATATCTTTTATATTTAACTGAACTTCTTTTAAACCACGATATTCATTCTCTTCAATAACAAAGGCTAAATCCAAAGGTCTTCTACTTATTAACATTTCATACATACTACCAAGTTTCCAACCAATTGCACTAATTACAATTCGGTTTTGAGATGCTTTGAATTTTAAATGATTTTCACCGATTATTCTTGGTAAACCGGAAATTAAAACATTTTTTGTAATAAACATTGGTCTCATATTAGCCGGACCGAATGGTGATAAAAGTTTTAGAAATTCGATTGTTTCCTGATTTATATCCTGAAAGGAAACTTCACATTCAATTTTTAATTCCGGAAGAAGCATTTCTTCGGTTATTTTATTTTCGGCAATTTTTCTTATTCTGCCTATCAGTTCTGGAATTTTTCTCTCATCTATAGTAAGACCGGCAGCCATAACATGACCACCAAAATTTGATAGTAGATCAGAACATTCAAATAATGTTGCATGAAGATCAAATCCTGTAATACTTCTGCCGGAACCTTTTCCAATACCATTACTAATGGATATCATAATAACTGGTCGATTATATATTTCTTTCATTTTTGAAGCGACAATACCAATAACTCCCTGATGCCAGTCTTTACCATATAGAATAATTATTTTATCATTATTAAGATTATGAGTTCTATTGAATTGCAATATTGCAGCATCAAAAGTCTTCTTCTCTATATTCCGTCTTTCTCTGTTAATTTTATCCAGAGATTGAGCTAACATTCCTGCTTCTTTTGGATTGTCTGTTGTTAATAAATTTACTGCGTGTGACGCTTCTGACAATCGTCCTGCTGCATTAATTCGAGGTGCAACACCAAAGACAATATTTGATACCTGAAAAGTTTTATTTTTACCAAAATTTGAAATTTCCAGTAATGATTTTATACCGGGTTTTAATGTCGTCTCAATTTTTTTTAATCCTACTGAAGTTAGTATTCTGTTTTCATCTATTAGTGGAACAATATCAGCAGCAGTGCCAATTGATACTAAATCCAAATGTTTGTAAAGCATATCAATATCATAATCACTTTGAAGTATAAATCCATGTAATAATTTAAACGCAACTCCAGCTCCACATAGCTCTTTAAATGGATATGAATCGTCTTTTCTTTTGGGATTTAAAACAGCACGTGCATTTGGTAATTTTTCAGGAGCTTCATGATGATCTGTTACAATTACATCAATATTATTTCGATTTGCATATTCAATTTGTTCAAAAGCATTAATACCACAATCGCATGTAATTATTAAATCTATATTTTTTTGCAATGCGTTGTTAATACCTGAAATTGAGATGCCATAACCTTCTCGTTCTCTATTAGGTATATAATAAATAGGCTCTTCCAATCCAAATTCCTTGAGAACAAGATAAAGAAGAGAAGTAGAAGTTGTTCCATCTACATCATAATCTCCATAAATCATCACATTCTCATTGTTTTTAATAGCCTGTTTTAGTCTGTCAACTGCTATTTGCATATCTTTCATTAGATATGGATCATGCAGTTTATCCAGAGTTGGATGTAAGAATAGATCAATTTCTTTGTCTGAAATTAAATTTTTATTTATAAGAATTGTGCTGATATGTTTAGGATAATTTTTTTCTTTACAAAAATTATTAATTTTATCGAAATTTGTTGGTTTAATTTTCCATTTATAATTCATATTTTTTTCTATAAAAGTTTAGTGAAGTTAATCTATAAGCCGAATTCTGTATTCATACAAGATGAATGATAGCCATCTATCTACAATACACTTTTCAGTGCAAGTTAATGCGATCTACCCGAAAATCAATTGGAACGGGAAATTCCTCTTTTCTGCTTGATCTTGCTCCGAGTGGGGTTTACCTTGCTCTCAACCTTACAGCTGAGACGGTGCGCTCTTACTTTAATCCCGTTTAATTACAGGACGCACCATTTCACCCTTATCCGACATCTGCCGGACGGTATATTTTCTGTGGCACTTTCCTCTTTTTTCAAAGACTCTTTGTTAAGGAGCACTCTACCCTGCGGAGTCCGGACTTTCCTCCCCGTTTTATCGAGGCGGCTATCCAATTAACTTCACATAATTATTTCTTCATCAGATGGGTATATTTCACTGGCTTTATCATCCCAGAATAATAATCGCCCACAAAATTCACATCTAATTAATTTTGATTGTTTTTTTATTTCCATCAATTTTTGTGGTGGAACATTTTTTTGACAAGCTCCACATGAAGCCTGGGCAGGAATATATTCGATATTTCCTTTTTTGTCCTTTTTTTCAATAAATATTTGATGTACAGGTACAATTGCGACTCCATTTCGTGCTTTTGCAATTCGCGTGTATTCACGAATATAGCGTAATGGAATACTTTCCTGTATATCATTTTTTTCTTTTGTTAGTTTTTCAACAACAGATTCGGTTTCTGTTGTTTTTTGATCTAAATCTTTTTTCTTTTCTTTTAACTGACTACCTTTTTCCAGAATATCTAAATCAGCTTTTTTTACTTCTTCGTCAAGATTTTTTTTCTCTTCATCAAGTTCTAAAATCCGATATTCATCTTTACTGATATTCTGTTTTGAAGTATCAATTTCAGCAGTAAGAGCATCATACTCTTTGTTTGAAGTAACAAGATAAAGTTGGTCTTCATATCGTTTTAACTTTGTTTTTGTTTCTTCAATATTAAGTTCTGACTCTTTTGTTTCTAAAATAATTGTTGTAATTCGTGTTTTATCAACTTCTAATTTTTTAGAAATCGTATCGATTTCTCCCTGCAAATTTTTTACAATTCTTGGAAGATCACCTTTTAATTTCGTTATTTCAATAAGTTGATTATCAATTTTTTGTAGTTTAACTAATTGACCAAGTTGTTTTATCATTAAACCTCCACATTAAAAATAATATGAAAATTGCACCAGTATAGGTGCAATAATTCATATTTTTTATTTTATATTCTTTTGTTTTATAATTGTAAAAATCAAAACGTATTTGAAATTTGTCATAGTATTTATTTTTAAAATGATATTCTGTATCAATTCTATTCACTTATATATTTCTTAAAACCTGATAAATAGCACGGTAATTTATCTATTTATTCCATTTAAATCAATCACTATAATTAAGAACAAATAAAAATGCCCTGTTTCTCTTCTTCAAAACAATCATTTTTTTATTTTAAAACCATATGAAAAGGTTATTATTGAAATAGCAATTCCGATATAAAAAGGCTGGATATTTTGGATATACAATGGGTTATGAAAAGATCCTCTGATAATTCCAAGAATAAACCATAAACTTGTTCCTGTAAATGTAAGTATCATGCTGAAAAAAATGGGTAAATCAATATTATTTTGTTTATCTACAAAAACGATAATTACCGGTAATAAAAGTGCTGGTATAAATAAACTTCCCAAAGTGTACCACATGGTGACAACAGATGGGATTAATAAAATCAAGAGAGTAGAGAATATTATTGAAACAATGAGTCCAATACGTGTAAATCTATTAATATTTCCTTTTGTATTTAGACGCCATAAAATATCTCTTCCAAAAGATACAGCGGCTAAAAATGACGTTGAGTCAAGTGTTGACATTATTGTTGCCAATAAACCAACAATAAAAAATCCTCTGAAAAAACCTGGAAGTACAACCTCACCCAACCTAGGAAATGCCATAACGGGATTGATATTTGCAAAAATTGCTCTGGAATATAATCCGGCAATTGTTGTCAACATATCAAATATTATCCAGAATCCGATAGCAGTTAGAATACCATATTTTGCTGTATTTGGAGTTTTTGCTGCATAACATCTTTGATAAAATCCGGGATCTACAAAAGTCCATAAAGCAATAAAAAACCAAACAAATATATATTGTATTTCCTGACCACCAGTAAACGACAGATGCGTAGAGGGTAAATTATTTGCCAGAAATGTAAAACCACCATATTTTATAATTAAATGAATTAATAAGATTACAAATCCTACAAACATAAGTACGAATTGTATTATATCTGTTTTGACAACAGATTGAAAACCTCCCCAAAATACATAAAAAACAGAAAACAGGATTGCAATAAAATAAGCATAGAATAATGAAATTCCGAATATGCTGCTCAATAGCATCATAACCATCAATAAATGAGGGGCAGGGGATACTAATAAAAATATTAATATACTACCAAAAAGTCCGGTGGATTTACCATAGTTTTCATAGAGTAGATCTGGAATAGTATAAAGTTTTTTTTGTTGTATTTTTGGAGCGAAAAAAAAAGCAAATATAATCGCAAATACGTAATAGGGAAGAGCTTGTGTCACCCAATTTAAAATACCATATAGCCAAGTAAATTCACCAATTCCTAAAATTCCACCATACCAGGTAGATACAAGGGTTGCAGTAAAGGCAGGCAGAGACAATCTTCTTCCTGCTAACAGAAAATTATCAATGTTATCTTTTTTTGAATTTCGTGCGTAAAACAGACCAACTAATAAAGTCCCAATAAGATAAACAAATACAATTATATAATCAGCTGAAGTTAAATTTATTTGATTCATAGTTTCATATTGATAAAAACCAGTAGATTTCCACTCCCAATTTTAATCTTAATAGAATTTTCTAATGCTACATTGCTCAAACCATTGGATCCTTCTTTCAGTGGTTCGTGATTTAGTGGATATTTTAATCCTTCAGTATAGATGTCTTCTGCAATAGGAAATGGAAATAAAGATATTGTCTGATTTTTTATTGAAGTTATTTTATGTTGTCCATTATTTAATAAAAATATTTTTGAATTCTCAGAATAAACTATAATATTTACTTCTGTGTTATATTTTTTTAAAAGTTGAAAAACGGTAAAACTATGGTCGTCACGTCCACCTGATATTCCTGTTAATACGATTTTTTCATGACCATTTTCAATTAAATAAATAATTGCCTTTTCAAGATCATTGATATTTTGGGATGATTTTTTCACAATTGGAATTCTCAAGTCACGAAAGTAACTTAAAGTATCCTCATTAATAGAGTCCAAATCTCCAAGAATTACATTTGGTTTGATTGACAGTTCATGAGCTTTTTTTGCACCTCCATCAGCACATAAAATGAAGTTGGAATTATGAATTATATCGGTCAAAATATCATTAGATGGAAAAAATCCATTTGCCATGATGACTGCATATTTTGTCTCTTTATTTATATCGGTAAACATATTTTACTC
>JAOZSG010000184.1 GCA_029939785.1 Fidelibacterota bacterium
TAACTTATTCGTATTTAGCCACAGAGTGGCGAGCCTATTTGTAATAATATTCACAATCTCAAAAAACTTAGCACCAGAGGTGTGGCACTAAGTTCCCCTTACCTATTTGTTACATTTTTTTTGGGAAATCCTATTATTGATTAGAATTTGTAAGAAAATCCGATACCCAATACTTCTTTAAACTGAGTTCTGGGTCCAACTTTATCAGTTATACCATCATCATTATCATCTATTGCTATATCAATATCATCATCATAGAGTAAGTGAGTTGATAATGTAGCAGATATATATTTATTCACTTTCATAGAAATTAGTACTTCCCAACTTATATCTATATTTTGAGGCTTTTTCATATAATTAGAAAATAAATCAAATTTTGTCTGCATATCTATGTTTTCCATTAATGTTTTTTTGAAAAAGAAACGAGCATAACCACCAAGTTCTGTCTTCATATTTTTGCCATGATTTTTAATTTTTCCGGCATCATCATAAGTAGCAGCCTCAACACCAAATGCCCCAGCATCAGATAAATCCTGATCTGTTACAATAGTCATTTTACTTGTAATAGGTGCAAGAAATGCTGACATAGATTCCTGAGGTTTATAATCCAGACCTATCGCTCCTAATAGATATCCCGGAGAAAACAAACCTGATATTTTTGTGCTATCATTAGGATAATTATACCCCGGAGTTAATTGTGTCTTAAAGTTTAGTAATGCAGCATAATACCATTTTGAAAATGCTTCCCGACCATATTTTGATGTAAAATCAATTTTATCATCGGTTTTCCACCAGTTATCATTACTACCCTGCTTGATAGATCCATAACTAATATCCAGATAGTTTTCCCATAATCCTTTTCCATTTTTGTTATGAGCGTAAAGATTTAATATTTCATTTGCAGAAATAGAATTCTGTCCACCGGCAGACCAGTTTGTTAATGAAACCTGGGTTAGATTAACTGTTATAGTCCCTCCTTTTTTCCATCCTTCTGTACTATCTTTTTTTGTAGTTTTTAATTGATTTTCAGCTTCTGTTGTTTGTGCAATACCTATCGAAAAGTAACAGGTGAACATTATAATGATTAATACTTTTTTCATATTTTACCTTATTTTCATTTAATTACTCAAATTTCAAACTCAATTATATACTTCGTTCCATTATTTGTTTCAATTTTACATTTACCATTTATCTGTTTAGTTAATAGGTTTATCAATTTAAACCCGAATCCTTTTGATTTTTCATTATCAATTTCAGGCATTCCTTTGCCATTATCCTGATAAATAAAAGTAATTTGGTTTTGTTTTTTTGTAATCAAAATCTGAATTAATCCATCCTGGTTATCAGGAAAAGCATATTTCATTGAGTTTGTCAATAATTCATTTAATATAACACCCAAAGGTAACATCAGCTTAGAATCAATTGAAAAATCATCAATCTGTTTTTCAATCCGGATTGATTGATAGTTAGGAAATATTTGACAAATTTCATCTGCTAAGTGAGGAAAATATTGTTTAATGGATATATTTTGATAACTCTCAAGTTTATATATTTTTTCATAGAGAATTCCCAAAGTTCTCATTCGATTGATAGCGTCCTGAAAAATTAATTTTGCATCCGGATCTTTTAAGGTTTTTGATTGTATTGACAGTAAACTTTGAACTACGTTCATATTGTTTTTTAAACGATGATGAACTTCTTTGAGAAGTATCTCTTTTTCATTTAGAAGATTTTTTATTTTTTTATCGGCTTGTTTGCGTTTAGTAATGTCTTCTGCAACTTTAATATAATTGATTATCTTACCTTTTTTATCAAGAATTGGGGAAATAGATGCAGCTTCCCAAAACTGTTCACCGTTTTTCTTTTTATTATGAAATTCTCCATGCCATTCATCACCAGAAGATATAGTTTCCCATAATTCTTCATATATTTCATCAGACATTTTCCCGGATTTTAATACTCTTGGATTAAGACCTATTGCTTCTTCGCTTGTATATTCCGTTAATTCTTCAAATTTAGGATTTACATATTCCAGGTTTCCTTTAATATCTGTTATGGCAATTACAGAAGGGCTTTGATCCACTGCAATAGAAAGTTTTCTTAACTCATTCTCCGTTTGTTTACGTTCTGTAATATCCTCGAACATTGCTACCATATATTCAGGATTACCATCTTTATCCGGTATTATTGTTCCATTAATTTCTGCCGGGAATGTTGAGTTGTCTTTTCGTTTTATAATGAGTTCTTTTTTATATTCACCATCTGTTAATATTGCAGGTATTATTTCTTGCTGTAATTGTTTAATCCCTTCTTCATTGGTAAAAGAAAATATTGATTCACCTATTAATTCAGTTCTATTATCCCATCTTCCTATCTCGATAATTTTGGGATTAACATAGGTTATTTTTCCATTCAGATTCGCTATAACTACTCCTTGATTTGAAGTTTCAATGACTGTAGATAGTTTGCGGATTTCTTTTTCCTGATCATTTTGCTCAGTGATATCGATTGCAACCCCTGCAACAGCTATTACATCTTTATTATTATTAAATAATGGAAATTTAATAACCATCCAAGAGTGAATATTATCACCTATTGGCATTTCTTCAATTACTTTTGTAGCAGTTTTTTCTTTTATTACTTCAAGATCATTATTTTTTAATTTTTCACATACATCTTCTGGATAAAATCCAATTTCACAATTTGTTTTACCTTTCCAATCTTCTAATTTAACATTAAAAATCTCTTCAAATTTTCTATTAATAAAAGTATATTTTAAATAAATATCCTTAATAAAAGTAACTCCGTGCAGATTATTTGCAAAAGCATAAAATTGTTGTTCGCTCTCTAGTAATGCAAGTTCTACTTGTTTACGCTCAGTAATATCCGTAAACATTGTTACCATATATTCCGGTTTATCAGAATCATTTAATATTAACGAGCAGGTTATCTCTCCAATATATGTTGAATTATTTTTTTTTATAAATTGGAGTTCTCCTTTATACGAGCCTTTTACTAATAAAGCAGGTATAATTTCTTGTTGTAATTGTTTCTTGCCCTGATCATTAGTAAAAGAATAAATTGATTTACCTATAAGTTCAAATTTGTCATTATAATTACCATTTTTCATAAGCGAAGGATTAATATAGATAATAGTACCATCAAAATCGGAGATAACTACAGATTGTTTAATAGTTTCCACAACTTTGGAAAGATTACGAATCTTTTGTTCTGCTATTTGTCTGTAAAGAATACTTCCTATTTGTCCTGTAATTGTTTCAAGAGCGTTACGGAATTTCAGAGGAACTTTATCTAAAACATGTGATGCTATATTAAAACACCCAATCACTTCATCTTGAAAAACTATTGGAATAATTGCTATTGCTTTCAGATTCTCTTTTTCTTTTGGACTATTTAATTCAATGCCTAATTTTTTATGTCTGGAATATATTGGTTTTCCTTTAAGAATCAATCTTGAACTCTCTAAATTGGCAGGATAAAATGAAGTGTGTTTGATAAAATCAGATGATAGGTTTTTACTTTTTCTAAGTACAAAACCATCTTTTTTTTCATCGAAGATGTAAATACCACCACAATCCATATCTGAAATATCTATTGCTGAATCCAGACAAACAGTTAAAATTTCATCAAGTTTTGTTAAAGTATTAAGTTTTAATGCCAGAGTATGCTGGATGGATAAGATATTATCTGCCTGCTTACGCTTAGTAATATCAATAGATCTACCCTGAAAACCAATAAGTTTTTTCCCACTATTAAATAACAAACTGGTTCTTATCTCAACATCAATTAAAGTTCCATCTTTGCGAAATTGTTGTAATTCGAACTTGGTTTGACTGATATTTCCATTTTTATAATCAGCAACTAACTGTTCAGCTGCATTACGTATAGTTTCTAATCCTTTTTGTGTAGTAAATTTTGTTGGATTGAGACCGATGAATTCCTCAGGCGTATAGCCTAAAGAGTTATAAATTGCATTATTAACAAATGTCAGATTGAATTCAATATCCGTTGTCCAAATCGTATCCAATGTATTGGTGATCATAAGCCGATATTTTTCTTCGCTTTCTCTGAGTTCTCGCTCTTTTGCTTTCAGCTGTATGTAATTAACTTCAAGTTCCTTATTTATGGCAGATAATTCGTTTTCTTTTTGTTTCTCATTCATTTTTGCTTCAAATAGTTTAAAAGCCATTTTGATAGATGCATCAAGAACTGTAATACTGCAATTTTTTACAACATATCCATAAGATGTAATTTTTTCTGTTTTTTCAACTATTTCAGGTTCAATATGACTTGACATAAAAAGAATGGGGATATCTTTTTCTTTCAGAATTATTTCGGCTGCTTCAGTACCATCAATTCCTTGACCCAAATCAATATCCATAATAATAAGATCAATATGCTGATTTTCGTGAAAAATCTTAATGGCTTCTTCTCCGGAATGTGCAAGAATTACCTTATAACCATATTTTTCAATTTCCATTTGTTCAGACATGGCAATTAGGATTTCATCCTCGACTAGAAGTATTAACTTTGGTTTGTTTATTCTCATTAATTTTACCTTTAAAAAGTGGGCTTTTTTTGATATTTACAACAAATTTTTTTGGTTAGTATAAGTGTTTGTCATATAAAGAAAGTAATTTATAAGTGCTTAATGATAAAGGAATAGTATTAAAGAAACAAGTCTTTTTATTAGATTTTACTATAATTTTCCAGCCATTCCAGTCGATTTAATAAATCTATTTTTCCAATAAAATTTTGATACTACCTTTTTTTTCCATCCAATAATATTGTTTTAACGTTATTATGTATAGCATACTAAACTGGTTATCAACCACCAACAATGTCTTTTTTCACAACTCTGTCACACTCCCCCATCAAAGTGACACTCCTTCAGTGACAACTTTATAATATTTTCACAGCCTGAACCGTTTGATAATATCTTTAAAAGAATAGATAAATATAATGGTATTAAAAAAAAGGATTGGGGGATTGATTTTAAAATCAACAACTGAATAATAGCATTTTTTTTAATAAGTATATTTTAAATCACATTTTTAATCCATAATTTCAATATATTTTAAAAAGTTTATAATATTTGAAGAGAGAGAGATGAAAATAAAATTTTGGGGAGTTAGAGGATCTATTCCCACACCAATAACAACCGATCAATTAAAAGAAAAATTAATTCTACTGGCTAAAAAATCAAGCAATCAATTATGTGATTTAGATTCATTCATAAAATTTATTCACGAACTTCATCCTGTTGAATTTGGCTCAATCGGTGGGAATACATCCTGCGTAGAGATTCAGGTTAATAATAAAGTCATTATACTTGACATGGGAAGTGGTTTGAAAAATTTAGGAGATTCAATTTTTTCTCAACCTATTGAAAAACGACAAAAAGAATTTCATATTTTTTTAAGTCACACTCATTGGGATCATATATCCGGATTACCTTTTTTTAAACCGGCGAATGATTCCGATACACAAATTTTTATTTACAGCCCTTTACCTGATTTGGAAGAAAGATTAATTCAACAACAAAATGATAAATTTTTCCCAATCAGTTTTCATTCATTAAAAGCAAATATTAATATTATTACTCTTGAAAAAAATAAACCTTTTGATTTGGATGATATTAAAATTAATAATATTACTCTTAATCATCCCGGTGGTTGTTTTGGATATAAAATTTCACACAATAAAAAAAGTATTTCTTATGTAACTGATACATCTTTTCATGAATTAAGTAATTCTCAAAAAGATGATGTAATTGATACTGATTTGGATAAGGGAAACACACACATTCTTGACTTTTTAAAAAATTCAAACATCATGATAATTGATGCTATGTATGGAACTGATGAAATAGAGTTGAAAAAACATTATGGGCATAGTACAGCACAAATGGCTGTTGACATCGGCAATATTGTAAAAGCAGACACAATTGTTCTTTTTCATCATGATCCTGATAAGAATGATATTGAAATTACTAAAATGTATTCTGACACAAAAAAATATTTTTATGAAAAACATCCGGATTCCAGATCCGATATATTGTTGGGATATGATGATATGTTACTTGAACTTTAAGTAATATTTTCATCCATGCTTCCACTTCTAAAACCTTCCAGATCAAGTGTCACATAATCAAACCCAAGTTGCTTAAATTTTTTAGTAATTATTTTCATAAAATTTGGTTCAACAAACTTATTTATATTTTCTAAATCAATTTCAATTCTCGCTATGTTGTTATGAGATCGAACTCGGAATTGGATAAAACCCAATCCATGCATAAATTTTTCTGCTTGATTTACACGTTTTACTTTTTCTAATGTTAGTTCTTCATTATAAGGAAATCGTGTAGCAAAACATGAAAATGAGGGAAGTTCTGCAAAGTCAAGATTAAACTCTCTACAAAGTTCTCTAATTTCCATCTTGGATAATTCTGCCATTTGTAATGGACTGACAACTCCATGCTCTTTGATTGCTTTCATTCCCGGTCTATATACAAAACTATCATCATGAATAGTTCCATCAAAAACCACATCAAAATCATTGGAATTGGCATATTCTATTATTTTTCCAAAATTTTCCCTTTTGCAATAATAACATCGGTGTATATGATTATTTTTCAAAATTTTAAGATGAAGCGATCCAAGATCAATCAAGTGATTAGGTAAGCCGAATTGTTTGGCAATATTTTGAGCTCTTTCAATTTCTGCATTTGGGAAAAAAGGAGATTTTATGGTTATAGTCTGTCCATTAGCACCAGAATTCTTAATCGCATAACTAAGGAATGAACTATCCAGTCCTCCGGAAAGTGCAAGAAGAGGTTTTTTGTATTTTTTTATAATTTCAAGTAATTTTTTATATTTATCC
>JAOZSG010000185.1:0-6014 GCA_029939785.1 Fidelibacterota bacterium
TCCTATTTGTAGAAAAATTGATTATCTAATGTATTAAAGCACCTTTAGGTGCGGCTCTATTATTAATAATGTGAAAAAATTAGCAATTGGACAAAAAATGATGACGAAGCTATATGTCTATGAATGACAAATAGGACAATTAATATTACAATTATTCCTATGTAACTAATTGATTTTTAAATCTCGGATTAGTAGTTGTGATATTCAAGTACTTCAAGTAATTACTTTCCTTTTTTATTGATATATTTCTTTTTTAATACATTTGTTTGAAAATAAATAAAATGAGAATAAATTTACCTTTAATTATTATCGAGAAAACGTTTATGAAAATATATGAATTTGAACAGATACAAAAGATAATTGATAAAAGTAAAAATATTTTACTTACTACACATATACGTCCTGACGGTGATGCATTAGGGTCGGAAAGTGCTCTTTTTCATTTATTAAAAAAACTTGGAAAAAATCCAACTGTATTTAATTCATCTTCATTACCACAGGAATACGAATTTTTAAATATTGGTAATTTTTATAATCAGTATCACTCTAATGAGCATTTCAAAAAACTTAAAGGTTTTGACCTTGTAATTGTACTTGATGTCAGTGCTTATTCCAGATTGGGTAAAATTGGAGAGGATTTGCAGAAATGGTCAATTCAGACAATTTGTTTTGATCATCATCCAACCCGGACAGATAAATTTGATTATGAAATAATTGATTCCACAGCCGCTGCCACAGGTAGTTTAGTCTATGAATATATACAAAATACAAATCCCGAATTAATGGACTTAAATATGGCGAATGCTCTTTATATCTGCATCCTTACAGATACCGGATCATTTCGATTTGAAAATACTAGTTCAAAAACTATGGGTATAGCTGCTGAATTGATTGATTATGGTGTCAAGCCGGGAACTCTTTATCAAAATATTTATGAAAATAGATTGCCGGAACAAATGCTTTTATTGGGATTGATTTTACAGAGAGTAAAATATACATGTAATGGTAAACTTGCCTGGTTTTGTGTTACTCGTAATATAGCTAAACAAGCCGGTGTAAAACTCGAAGATGTTGATGGTTATACTGATTTTATTCGATCAACCAAAGGTGTTGAAATTGCAATAATGTTTCTCGAACAGGATGATGATAAAATTCGTTTGAATTTTAGATCCAAAGGGAATATTGTAATAAACCAGGTCGCAAAGAAATATAATGGTGGGGGACATGCTTTTGCAGCAGGAGCCTCAATAAACTGTAAAATAGAAGAAGCTGTTGATGAAGTTGTTAATGACGTAAAAATCTTGATAAGTGATTATGAAAATAACAATTGCTAAAAATATAGGATTTTGCGGTGGAGTAGCAAAGGCTGTGAAACTTGCCGAAAGTACTGCTGAGAAATATGGTAGTGTTCAGATGTTTGGTGATATAGTGCATAATGAAATTGTTGTTAACAGGCTTAATGATTTTGGAATTAAAATTGTGCAGAAAATTAATAATATCAATGAAAATACACCAGTATTATTAAGAGCACATGGAACTCCTGAACAATTTGAAAATGAGTTGAGAAAAAAGAATTTAAATATAATTGATGCCACTTGTCCTCTGGTACATGAAATCCATGATATTGCCAAAGAACTGGAATCCGAAAGGCGACAAGTTATAATTATTGGAGATCATGGACATGATGAAGTTGTCGGAATTGAAAGCAGATTGAGTGAAGCAATCGTAATTTCTACAATAGATGATGCAAGGAATCTTAACTATTATAAAAGAGTAGGAATCGTAGTTCAATCAACTCAATTTATAGAAGATGTGACTAAAATTGTTGGAGTAATCTCCGGTAAAACAGAAGACCTCAGATTTGTGAATACAATTTGTAATCCAACAAGGAAAAGACAGGAACAAATAAAAGAATTATCAAGTACAAATGAAGTAGTGTTGATAGTTGGTTCTTTTACAAGTGCAAATACAAAAAGGTTGACAAAAATTGCTACACAAATTAATCAAAAGACTTATCAGATAGAATCTGAAGAGAATTTGAAAATGGAATGGTTTAAATCAGTAAAATCTGTCGGAATTGCTGCAGGTGCATCAACTCCAAAATCAGTGATCTATAGAGTTGAAAAAAGATTAAGAGAAATATATAAATAATTTTAAATTAGAATATAATAAATGGAGAAAAAATGGATAAAAGTAAATTTGATGTAAAAGTTGGTTTAGCGGAAATGCTAAAAGGTGGCGTAATTATGGATGTTACAAATTCTGAACAGGCAAAAATAGCAGAAGATGCCGGTGCTGTTGCTGTAATGGCATTGGAAAGAATTCCTTCTGATATTCGTGCTGATGGTGGTGTTGCCCGTATGTCAAATCCAAAAATGATAAAAGAAATTCAGGATATTGTATCAATTCCTGTTATGGCAAAATGTCGTATAGGTCATTTTGCAGAAGCTCAGATATTAGAAGCAATGGAAATAGATTTTATTGATGAAAGTGAAGTATTGACTCCTGCTGATGAAACTAATCATGTTTGGAAACATGATTTCAAGGTGCCTTTTGTTTGTGGCTGTAGAAACCTCGGTGAAGCATTAAGAAGAATTGGTGAAGGTGCAGCAATGATCAGAACCAAAGGTGAAGCCGGATCCGGAAATATTGTAGAAGCAGTTCGACATATGAGAACTGTACAGTCTGACATCAAAAAACTTACAGTATTGCAGGATGATGAAATCATGGCTGTAGCCAAAGATATGGGTGCTCCTTTTCATCTGGTTAAGCAGGTTGCAAAAGAAGGAAAATTACCAGTTCCAAATTTCGCGGCCGGTGGAGTTGCTACACCTGCAGATGCTTCATTAATGATGCAGTTAGGTGCTGAAACTGTTTTTGTAGGTTCAGGAATTTTTAAATCTGAAGATCCGGCAGCAAGAGCAAAAGCAATTGTTCAGGCTGTCACATATTACGATGATCCTAAAAAACTTGCGGAGATTTCAGCAAGTCTGAAAGATGCAATGAGAGGAATCGAGATTTCTGAAATTCCGGAAAATGAACGATTGGCTGAAAGAGGCTGGTAAACTTTAGTTTTGTGATGGTGTTATTTAATTACTATGAATAAAAAAAAATCCGGTAAAATTGTTGGAATATTAGGCTTACAAGGTGCATATCAAAAGCATATTGACATGCTTGATCAATTATCAGTTAAAACACTTTTGATCCGCTATCCTGAGGAAATTGATAAATGTGATGCTATCATTTTCCCGGGTGGTGAATCTACAACTATGTCAAAATTGATAGATAATATGGGTTTAAGAGAAAAATTGAAAAATTTTTCAGGACCGAAATTCGGAACTTGTGCCGGAGCAATTTTATTATCAGAATATTGTGATGATGAACGTGTTAATACTCTTGCCAATGTTCCAATAAATACAAAAAGAAATGCTTATGGAAGGCAGATTGAATCCTTTGTAACTGAAATACAATTAAGCAATGAACACAATCACACTCCTTTCCCGGCTGTTTTTATTCGGGCTCCTGATTTAGTTATTATAAATAATGATGTTGAAGTATTAGCAGAATACAAAAAAAAATCCGTATTAGTAAAGTATAAAAATATTCTTCTTTCTTCTTTTCATCCTGAATTGACAAATGATATAAGAATACATAAGTTATTTATTAATCTTATTGAACTGGAATAGTATATGAACTTAAATGAACAAACGATAAATCTCGAAGAATATAAATATTTATCAGGAATTGATACACCAGCGGACATAAAAAAATTATCTGTTGATGAATTAAAAGTATTATGTGAAGAAATTAGAGATCACATAATTAAAGTAGTGTACAAAACAGGTGGACATTTAGCTCCTAGTTTAGGTGCTGTTGAAATGACTGTTGCCATGCATTATGTTTTTGATACACCCAAAGATAAATTGGTATGGGATGTTGGTCATCAGGCTTATAGTCATAAAGTACTTACGGGAAGAAAAAACAGCATTAATACGATAAGACAGTATAAGGGTATCAGTGGATTTTGTAAAATATCTGAAAGTGAATATGATGCTTTTGGAGCAGGTCATGCCAGTACATCTATTTCAGCTGCTGTTGGACTTGCTGCTGCCAGAAATCTGAAAAACGAGAAAAATCATGTAATAGCAATTATTGGAGATGGATCTTTCACCGGTGGATTAGCCTATGAAGGTTTAAACAATATATCCAGTATTGGTGGACAGTTTTTAGTTATTTTAAATGATAATGAAATGTCTATTTCTCCAAATGTTGGAGCTATGTCAAATTATTTTACCAGAATTGTTCGCAGTCCCAAATATATTTATTACAAAAACCGAATTTGGAATTCTCTTCGCTATTTGCCTGCAGGTGTAAGAACTTTTAGAAAACTCGGACATTTTATGCTAAAACCTTTGAAGAAAATATTATCACCAAATATTCTTTTTGAAGAGTTTGGTTTGAGATACTATGGACCTGTTGATGGTCATAATTTATCAGAACTTATCATGATTTTTAAAAATATCAGGAATCAGAAATATCCGGTAATTTTACATGTAAAAACAGTAAAAGGGAAAGGCTTAAAAAAAGCCGAGAAAAATCCAACTCAATATCATGGTATAAGTCCCGAAAAATCAGTAAACATTGATGAAATTGAAAAAGATAATAATCATAATCATCCTTTTTTAGAAGCATTCGGTAAAATCGCTTGTGAACTCGCAGAAAAATACCCTGAAGTTATTGCTATTACTGCTGCAATGAAAGATGGAACCGGTTTAATTGAGTATGCTGAAAAATTTAAAAAAAGATATTTTGATGTTGGTATTGCAGAAGGACATGCAGTTACTTTTGCCGGTGGGTTAGCTGCTGAAGGATTTCGTCCTATTGTTGCGATTTACTCGACTTTTTTACAACGGGCATATGATCATATTATTCATGATATAACTTTGCAGAATTTACCTGTTATTTTTGCTCTTGATCGTGCAGGCTTGGTTGGAGCTGATGGACCAACCCATCATGGAAATTTTGATATCAGTTATCTGAACACTATACCAAATATAATTGTTGCAGCCCCACGCAATGGAAATGAAATGAGAGATTTGTTTTATACAGCCATTGAACAGAAAAAAAAGGCTTTTGCTATCCGATATCCAAAAGATTCCTGGGTTGAATTTGATTCTGACAGAGAAGGAAAAATTCTTGAGATTGGTTCATGGGAAACTATTGAAGAAGGTAAGAAAATAGCTATAATTTCAATTGGTACAATGACAAATAATGTTATAGAATCTTTGCCTGTTCTTCAGAATAATGGAATTAATCCTTCTGTATTTCATGCAAGATTCATAAAGCCATTTAATGAAGATATTTTAAGAGAAATAGCAAAAAATCATAAATATATTATTACAATTGAAGAAAACAGTCTCGAAGGTGGATTCGGCACAAAGATTATGCAATTTGTACAGAATAATAATTTGAAGACTCATGTATATTCTCATGGAATTCCTGATAAATTTATCGAACATGGCTCAAGGAATGTTCTACTGAGAGATATTGGTCTTGATGCACAGGGAATTGCTGATTTTGTGATTAAATCTGTTAGGTGATGACATTAATATGTTTGCTAAGATTGATGCAATATAGATATTATGAGAGCAGAAAAAATATTTGTAGAAAATGAAATATTAGAACTGAAGAAGTCCACTTCTGAATTAAAAGAGGCGATTTGTTCTATTGTTGCAATGATTAATAAACATGGTGGAGGTGAACTCTACTTTGGAATCAGAAATGATGGAACAGTTATAGGTCAGGATGTTAATGAAAAAACCTTACGAGATATTTCAATAGCAATTTCTAACCATATTGAACCGAAAATATTTCCTATTATTGACAGAGTTGTAATTGAAGATAAGGTTTGTGTTTATGTTAAGTTTGATGGTGCTGATATTCCATATTATGCTTATGGAAGAAGTTATATCCGTGTCAGTGATACTGATAAAAAAATTACTGCCAAAGAATTA
>JAOZSG010000185.1:6024-6859 GCA_029939785.1 Fidelibacterota bacterium
TATGATTCTGATTAAGAATAAAAATGCAATGGTGTGGGATAGAGAAGAAACTAATAAATCTTTTGATATTGTTGATGAAATGAGTCTTAGAAAATTCATAAAGTCTGCGAATTCTGCAGGAAGAATTAATTTTGAATTCACAAATAAAGCGACTGTTTTAACTAAATTAAAGTTAATTTCTTCTAACAATATTCTTTTAAATGCCGGAGATTTACTTTTTGCTTCAGATTCAGATTTAGAAGTTCAAATGGCAACTTTTGCTGGTGTTGAAAAACTTACTTTTATCGACATTAAGCGTGATGAAGGTCGGATTTTTGATTTATTGCAAAGCATGGAAGATTATATTAAGCAAAGAATTAATTGGAATGTCAAATTTGGAAATCTTGAAAGAATTGAAGAACCGGAAATTCCAATCAAAGCATTACGTGAAGCTTTAGTAAATTCTCTTTGTCATAGAGACTATCGTAATCCAAAGCCAAATGAAATTGCTATTTTTTAAAATAGAATCGAAATTTATAATCCAGGTTCATTTCCTGAAAATCTCACACCGAATGATTTTATAAAAGGACGAGAACGTTCTGTTTTACGAAATCCGCTAATTGCTCGAATTCTCTACTATTGTAAAGAAATTGAAGAATGGGGTTCAGGTTTAAAACGTATTAATGATGAATGTTCAAATAATAATGTTAAAGTTGAGTTTACTGTTTTAAAAACAGGTTTTCTTACAACTTTTTATCGTTTAATGAATGTTAATAACAATAACATTATTTCTCATAAACAATTACTAGAGTTAAGGGAAAGAGAAAACTTAGGGGATAAAACAAAAAACTTAGGG
>JAOZSG010000186.1 GCA_029939785.1 Fidelibacterota bacterium
ACCAGTAATTGCTTTTCAAATTTATCAGAAATGGAACTTAAAGCTTCTTTTATATTACTAAACTTATCTAAAAATACCTCTATACTCGAATCCATAAAAATATCATTTATGTCAGATGCTATTGCTATTGGTAAATTAATATCTTCTGGCTTAATCTTTATTTTTGCTGCTAACATTGCTCTTCTCACAATATTTCTAAGTTGTCTGACATTTCCCGGCCATTCATATTTAGTTAGTTTTTGTATAGCAGCATCAGAAAATCCTTCTAAATTTGAATTAAGCTCATCACGACCTTCTTTAAAAAAAGTTTTTGCAAGATGTGGTATGTCATCTAATCTTTTCCTCAAAGGAGATACTGATATTGTATATTCTGAAAGGCGATAAAATAAGTCTTCTCTAAATTTTCCTTCTGATACTAATTTGAATAGGTTTTCATTGGAGGCACAAATTAACCTTGTATTTATTTTAATTTCATTTTTTGAACCAAGTGGTGTGATAGTTTTATATTCAACTACTCTAAGTAATCGTCTTTGTTGGCTTAAAGGAAGATTGCCAATTTCATCTAGAAAAAGTGTACCACCATCAGCAGTTTGAAACTTACCGGGTTTTTTTTGATGTGCACCTGTAAAGGCACCTTTTTCAAATCCAAATAATTCACTTTCTATTAAACTTTCAGGTATCGCTCCACAATCAACCTTAATATACTGCTTGTTTTTTCTTTGACTCGTTCTCTGTATAAAGTCTGCAACGATTTCTTTTCCTGAACCGGTTTCACCTTCGATTAATATTGAGATATCAGTACCGGATACAGATTTAATTTGTTTTATTAAGTTTTTTGTCTCACTACTTTTTCCAAATATTTCTTCACCATCATCAATTTTTAATAATGACTGTTTAAGATCAAATAATTCCTTTTTAATTTTTTGATTTGATAGACCTCTTGTAACAGATATCAATAAAACTTCATTATTAAAAGGCTTTTCTATAAAATCAAAAGCACCTTTTTTTATAGCACGAACTGCACTTGATACCTGACCAAATGCCGTAATTACAATAATAATTAATCCATTATCAATTTCAGTTTTTAATTTATCCATTACAGTCCATCCATCCATTATAGGCAATTTCATGTCAAGTATTACACAGTCAGGATTGTATGATTTGATTTTATCTAATGCAGTTTTTCCGTTTGAAGCAGTTGCGACATTATAATTATGAATTTCCAACAATTCTTCTATGTTACTCATTGTATCGATATTATCATCGACTACAAGTATTTTTTTCATTTGATCTCCTGATTTATATTATCAATAATAGGTAAAATAATAGAAAAATTTGTTCCATTTCCTATTTTACTTTGAACATTTATTTTTCCACCATGTTTTTTGATTATTTCATCAACTACAGATAATCCAATTCCAAAACCTGTAGGTTTAGTAGAATAAAAAGGATTAAATATTTCCGATAGATTTTTCTGATTGATTCCGCAACCTGTATCAGATATTGTTAAAATCATATTTTGAATATCATATATTTTTGTAATTATATTTATCTCACCCGATTTCTCAATAGCCTCAAATGAATTATTTATAAGATTTTTTAAGGCCTGCATTAATCTGAATTTATCGATATTAAATTTTTCGCCATTTGTATGGATTGTATTTTTAATAGTTATATTTTTGTTGTTTTCTGATCTTTCTTTTGCATAGTTAACCAGATTTGAATGGATTTGATTCACACTTATTGTATGCATTTCAAAGCCGGTCTCATGAGTATATGTATATAGATCCTGGATAACTTTATTGCAAATATCTACATTTCTATTAATTATTCTTGTGTGTTTAATAGTATCTTTTTTACTTGGTTTTACTTGTTGGATTGTTTCTACTAATTGAGATGAACTTTTTATGCTGGCTAATGGATTTTTTATTTCATGTGCAAGTTGTAATGTTAATCTTTCCAAATTTTCTCGTTTTTCTCTTTCGGATTTCAACAATTCTTTTTGCATTTTGATTCTTGTTTTTATTTCATCAAGTAATTGTCTATTCGATTCTTTTAATTCTGAGGTTCTGTGAATCACCTCTTTTTCAAGGTTTTGTTGATGCTCCATCAAAATGATTTCGGCTTCTTTTTGTTTTGTAATATCCTGAATAAAAACTGCTACTGAATTTACATTATTATTTATATCAAGAATTGGACACATATTATTAGTATAATATTTTAATTCAGACTTATCTTCAAAACTGACTAGAGACTTTGTTTTGATAGATTCAATAAAAAATTTTGCTTTAATTTCTGCAATATCTTTTGGTAAATATTGTTTGATATTAGTGCCGATTATTTTATCATGTGGCAGATCGACAAGTTTTTGAAATGTCTTATTTATAGATAGAATTGTTGCATTTGTATCTAATAAGAGTGCAGCATCACTTGAAGAATTTAATATTGCTCTCGCTGTTCTTTCACTTTCAATCAGTGAATTTTCAGTTTTTCTTTTTTCAAAGGCATGGGAAAAAATGTTGGAAATAGTTTTTAATAAATTTATTTCTGAATTATTCCATATACGTTTGTGAGAACACTCATCAAAACCAATAAATCCATAAAATTTCTCAGATAAAAACAAGGGGAAAATAATTATTGATTTTATGTTTTGTTGATTAAGAAATTCAGAGGTTTTTTTATCAAATTCATCTATATCATTTGCACAAATCATCTCATTTTTAAATAGTTGAGGATACCAATTATAAACTATATCAAAAGATAGGTTTTGTAAATTTTCTTTTTCTGGATGTATTGTAGGAGCACACCATTCAAAAGTATTTGAGGCATGTGTTCCGGTTTCATTAACTTCAAAAATATATACTCGACTTACATTTGTATTATTACCAAGCATTGAAAGGATTTCATTAGTTTTGCTGTCGAAGTCTATTAAAGAGTTAAATTTCATTGAAATATCAGCCAATAAACTTTGTTGACTTAAATTTATCTCAATTTCTTCTTTGCTCTTATTTAACTGAATATTTGTTTCCTGGAGTTTTTGAGTCCTTTGAGAAACACGTAATTCAAGTTGTGTATTAATTTCCTGTAGATCTTTTTCTTTTTGTGTTAATTGTTTTGTCGCCTTTTCAATCTCATATTCCAGAAGTTCTTTTTGGTTTATAATTCTTTGGGTTTGTAATTTAACTCCTACTCTTATGACGATTATCAAGGTTATTATCAATATTCCATAAAACCAATAAGTCATCCAAAAAGGTGGTGTAATTCGAATTTTGTATGATGGTCCATCAATCCAAAATCCTCTATAATCCGAACATTGTGTTTTAAGTGTATATTTTCCCGGTGGTAAGTTGGAATAAGTTATATTATTTATACTTTTCTTATCACTAAAAGTTTTATCATACCCTTCTAAAAAAAACGCATACTTATTGGCATTTGGATCTTGATAACTGATTATTGCAAAATTAAAAGTAATAATATCATCTTTGTAAGAAAAAACATATTCCTTTTTTTTGTTTATGTATGTTTGATATTTTATTGGTCTGTTATAGATATTAATTCCCGATAATGTCATGTTAATGTGATCTACTTTTTTGGGTAATTTGGTTGGATTAAACCGGTTTATACCATTCATTCCTCCAACATTGAGATAGCCATCATCAGTAAATATTAAAGGAGTATGTTTTAAATATTGGGTTAGATTTCGAGTATATTTGTTATCGATAATATTTACATTTGACATATAGTAATTCAAACTTTTTTTCAAACTTGTTGAACTAAAATCAGTAAACTTATTTGATTTTTTGTCAAATCTGGACAAACCATTTTCAGTACTAATCCAAATCCAGGAGTCTTTATCCTGACTAATTTTCAAAATATTATTTGATGGTAATCCCTCAATATCTCTATAATAAGAAGTTGTTTTATCGTTTTGATTATAAATTAATAAACCATGTTTTGATCCTATAAATATATTGTTTAACGAATCACAAAATATACATTTAATTCCAAATGATTTTATTTTTAGATCGATAATATTAACAATTGAATCAATTTCAGGATTATAAACAAATACTCCATTTGAAAATGTTCCGATTACAATGTTTGAATTTCTATTCTCTGTTATGCAGGATATACGATATCCACTTAAATGTTTTTTTAAAATAAATTTGGATTTATCATAACTGAATAATCCTTTACTATTACCAATCCAGACTCGTTTTTTAGAATCTTCAAAAATACAATTAATTCTTTTATATTTACTGGTATCAATTTGTATTTCATCTACATTTTTTGTATTAAGATTAATTTTTAATAATCCTGCAGAATATCCGATTAATAAATTTGAGTTATTATCATCATAAATTGATGTTATGTTTTCATTGGAACTATTAGGATTGAATAATAATTTTGGATATTTAAAATCAGTTTCCAGATTGAATCGTTTTATTGTGTCATTTTTTAAATCAATAAAATTTATGTTATTTTTATATGTACCACACCATAGATTCCCTGTATCATTTTTGCATAAAGCAAAAATATAGTTATCAGAAATACTATTTATATCTTCTTTATTATTTATAAAGTGAATGATATCATAATCATAATAACTTTTGTAAAGTTTTTTTACTCCACCAATCCAATATGTTCCTGTTCGATCTTGATAAAATTGAACAATATTCGTGATGTTTAGATTATTATTAGTAGTCGTCAAAAATCTATTTGTTAAAGTATTAAATATTATTAATCCGTACCTATATGTACTAACCCATAGTTCAGAAGGTGATTTAAAACTTATATTTGTTATGGATCCATAAGTACCATTTCTATATAAATAATTAGTTTGTTTTTTAGTTTTAAGATTAAATTTTATTAAGTATCGTTGTGAGCCTAACCATAAATTATTTTGATTATCTTTATAATATGTAAAAATTGGATTATTCTTACAATACATAATAGAATCAGAGGCATTATAAAAAAGTAAACCTTTACTGGTACCAATCCAGTAATTATTATTATTAATAAATGTAAATCTATTGCTCATTTTTTTTGAACTTTTTATATTTTTATCAGAAATTATATCAAATATTATTTTTGTTTGTGGATTATACTTTATAATACCGCCATATCGAGTGGAGAGTATTAACTCATTTTGTTTATTTGATGTAATATCTTGAATATTTACTGTTGAAGGAAAGGTATAAGTATGAATAAATTTATCATCAATCGGATCGTATTTCATTAATTTATTTTTAATTGCTATCCATACATTATTTTTATTGTCTATATGTAATGATGTTATTCTATTAAAAGTAAAACTTAATGTATCTTTTGAGGTTTCATAAAATTTATACTTTATTCCATCATATTTATATACACCTTGGTTTGAAGCAAACCAAATATATCCAATACTATCTTGTTGAATATCTGTAACTCTTATTTTATTTGTTTTTTCATTTAATTGTTCTTCTTTAAACTGAATAATATCATTTTGTTGTGCCATTAGACCACAGAAAAATATTAAAATGTAAATACTAAGTTTTATTAATAAATTATTTATCTTATTCATTTGCCATTTCTTGTTTAAATATATAAAAAATAATCTTTAAAATGTTTTTAAACAATAAAAATATTAAATAAATCTGTTATGGAATTAAGTTTGGGATATTTTTTTTCTGTAATATTATCTTCATTAATAATTTCATGTTCCCAGGTTGTATGATAAGGGATATATACACCTTTAGAACCAATTTCTATTACGGGTAATACATCAGATTTTAATGAATTACCAATCATCATAAATTCCTGAGGTAGAAAACCTAATTTATTAATTATATTACTATAAGTATTTTTGTTTTTATTGCTTACAATTTCAATATGATGAAAATATTTTTTTAATCCTGATTTTGCCAATTTTCTTTCCTGATCCAGCAGATCACCTTTTGTAATCATAATAAGTTCATATTTATTTTGAAAAAAAGATAATACATTTTCGACACCATCAAGAATTTTTATTGGCATATCGATTAATTTTTTTCCTAAATTAAGAATTTTTATTATTTCTGCTGATGTTATTTTGTTGTTAGATATTTGGATAGCAGTTTCAATTAAAGAAATTGTGAACGCTTTTGCTCCATATCCGAGAAGTTCCATATTCTTTGATTCTGTTTTGAATAGTAATGATGATACTTGTTCTGCTGGTATGTATTTAGACATTATTAAAGAAAATTTTTGTTCAGTTTCTCTATAATGAGGTTCATTAATCCAAAGTGTGTCATCAGCATCAAAACCGATTAATTTAATATTATTGTTTATATTTATCATATTTTGACCTTATTTATTTTTGTTTTAATTATTATATGACAACGCCGTAAAAAGTAAAAATTTTAACACAAAGGTCGGAATTTCAATGGTCTTTGCGTTGAAAATTACTTTTTACGTTTTTATCATTATATATAATAACAATGATTTATTGCTGTATTATCTGGTCAGCATTCACAATTTTATATACTTTATCAGAGCGACGCAATTTAGCATTTGATTTTATTGAAAATGGAATACTTCTTTGAGAAATAGTGGCATTTTTATCATCAATTCGAATTTGATCAACAATAAGATTAATAACGCCTGTTGTAGGACCTGTAATCAATAGTTCATCATTAAGTAAAACTTCATTTGCATCAGGAGTAATTTCTACAACTTTGATTTTATTAAAATAATTGGTGACTCTTCCAATATATATTTTTCTTTTTGTTGCTCTGGAACCATATCTGTGATTCCATTCACCTAATTTTTGTCCAAGATAATACCCATCCCAAAAACCGCGATTGAATACAGTGGTGAGTTTTTTCT
>JAOZSG010000187.1 GCA_029939785.1 Fidelibacterota bacterium
ATTATATATGAATAGATATCAAAAATAAAAATTATTCTGCCAAAAACATTCAGTGCAATGAAAATTCTGATATTTATAAGCAAGTTACTCAGAAGTAATTTAACTATTTTGTTATCCTGTTCATCATATTAATCCTGTCTATATTTTTTTATGTCCGCCCACTGGCGGATGACACTACCTACTTAATGGAGCACTTCGTCCATCTTTTTTATATTTCTCAAAAAGTGCAGTCAGACTTTGTACCAAATCAGATCGTTCACCATAAAGATTATTATTTTCAGAAGGATCATCTTTCAGATTATACAACTCACCCTTTTGCTCTGATTTCTCAATAGGTTGCTTTGACAACCATCTGCTAAGACCGCCTCTTCCACTATCAAAAATCAATTTCCAGTCACCCTGAATTATCGCTTTATTTTCAATAACAATAGCCCCTCTTAACGGTTTTTCATATTTTTCACCTAACAGGACAGGAAGAATATTAAAACTATCTTCTCCTGCATTTTCAGGTAATTTATCTCCCACTAAAGTAGCAAATGTAGCCATCATATCAGTAAAACAAATATTTTCATGACTTACTGAGTTTTGAGGTATCTTGCCGGACCAACTAACTAAAAAAGGTACACGATGACCACCTTCCCAGGTGTCAACTTTCATACCCTTAAGGAAATGAGATGATTTATGATTATAACGTTGTATATCTTCCTCAAACCATACTGGTCCATTATCGCTTGTAAAAAATAGCAAAGTGTTATCAGCTTGCCCTGTATTTTTTAATATTTCTACAATTTTTCCCACACTGTCATCTATCTGAGTCATAAAATCACCGTACTCACCTGCCTTACTGGAATCTTTAAACTTACCGGTTGGTAACCATGGTGTATGAGGACCAGCTAAAGAAAAATACAAAAAGAATGGAGTGTTACTCTTTTTTTGATCTTCCAGATATGTTACAGCTTTCTCTGTAAACGTTGGTAGAACTTCATCATGTTTAAAATTTGGAGCAATTTTGCCTGCTCTCCAGAATGCACCCTGAATTTGAGTTACATCCTCACTGGAACTGGCCTCGACATCATCAGTTGGTGCTTCAACGCAGCGATCATTCTCAATATAATAATAAGGTGGAATGTCAAGTGAAGCATGAATACCATAAAAATAGTCAAAACCACGCTCAACAGGTCCGCTTTGTATTGGTTTTGAATAATCTTGATTTCTCAAATTTTCAAAACCTTGATGCCATTTCCCAATACATGCAGTTTTATATCCATTTCTTTGCAATAGCGAACCTAAAGTCATTCGACCGGGTTCAATAAGGCTGGTTGTTTTCATTCTTTTTAGATCTGTTCGGAATGGAAAACGTCCGGTTAATAAACCATATCTGGCAGGAACGCACCATGCACCGGGAGAATGTGCATTGGTAAAACGAATTCCTTTACTGGCGATATGATCAATATTTGGAGTTGAGATTTTTGACTGCGGATTATAACAACCTGCATCTCCATAGCCCATATCATCAGCCATTATAAAAATGATATTCGGTTTTGATACCTTTTTTTCACAGGCAGAAAATATACTAGCAAAAGAAAGAGATAGAGTACCTGCTCCAATTGTCTTTAAAAAATTTCTACGATTATAATTCATTCTTCAATCCTTTATTTACTCTGTCATCCTGAGCCCGTCGAAGGGTGCTCGAAGCTCTATCTACTTGATTTTCAATTTTCAATCATTGTGCTTCGATGTACATTTCGACTGGCTCAATGTGACAGAGTCTTAATTTATCATTTTTCACACTACCTGTTTAAAAATCTCTGTTTAAACGAATTTCATTACCTTCTACATTAGTTAGTTTATCACCAAGTTCAAATCTGATTTTATCTGCTAATCCTTCCAATTTTTTGACAATATCAGGATAATCATTAACAAGATTCTTAGTTTCACTTATATCATCTTCGAGATTATATAATTCAAGTCCTACTTTCAATTTTTTAGTTCTTCCGGGATATCCATCTTTTCCGGGTTCCATATCAACATATGAACGCATTTCTTGAGGAAAAAGAAGTTTCCATTTACCTTGACGTACAGCACCAAGACTTCCACAATAATAGTAGAAAAAATGATCTCTGGGGTTTGCATCATTTTCATTTTTTAAAAGTGGTAAAATATTTACACCATCAATCTTATTTTCGGGCAGTGTCGCACCTGTAATTTTTGCAATTGTTGGTAATAAATCAATAGTCGAAGCTATATTATTACATTCTGTATTTGCAGTAATTTGACCAGACCAACGCATAATACAGGGAACTCTCAGACCACCTTCCCAATTCGTACCTTTTCCTTCACGTAATGGATCTGCAGAACCTGCATGGTTGCCATAATTTAGCCAAGGTCCATTATCGCTTACAAAAATTACAAGTGTATTATCATCCAGCCCATGTTTCTTCAGAGTTTTCATTACTTCACCCACAGACCAGTCTATTTCCATAATAACGTCACCATACATACCTTGTTCGCTTTTCCCTTTGAATTTATCAGATACTCCAAGTGGTACATGTGGCATTGAGTGAGGCAGGTATAAGAAAAACGGATTGTCTTTGTTCTTTTCGATAAACTGAACAGCACGCTCTGTATAGCGTGTTGTTAAAGTTGCCTGATCTTCAAGAGTTTTAATTTCGGCGACTTGTTCATTTCCGTCAATAAGCGGTAATTGTGGATATTTTCTTTTCCATGGTTTTGCAGTATAAGTTTCTTCTGTATATTGTTCACCATTGTAATCAACCGGCCACATGTCATTTGAATATGGTACTCCTAAATATTCATCAAATCCATGTTGTAGTGGTAAAAATTGCTTAAGATGCCCAAGATGCCATTTCCCAAATATTCCTGTGGCATAATCCTTGGTTTTCAACATTTCTGCAATTGTTGTTTCCCGTGGATTAAGTCCATAATCTGCCTGTGGATTTAATGCACCCAAAATATTTACTCGCTCCGAATAACAGCCTGTTAATAGAGATGCACGTGATGAACTACATACAGCCTGTGAAACATGAAAATCTGTGAATCTCACCCCTTCTTCTGCTAACTTATCCAAATTGGGAGTTTTATATCCTTTTGCTCCATAACATCCCACATCTGCATAACCCTGATCATCTGTAAGAATAATTACAATATTAGGCAATTTTTTATTTGGTTTTGCACATTGTTTTAAACCAAAACCTGATGATAATGCAAGTGCTGATATACCAAATCCAAAATCTTTCAAAAATTTTCTTCGATTATTATGTTTCACTTTCTTCTCCTTTTTTTAACCACGAATGAACACTAATAAAAAAATATACGTTTTAGGTTTTCCTATGAGAGTATGTTCCCAAAGGGGGCTTTGGGAACGAGGACAACACTGATGAAATTGCAAAAGTATTTTTTAACGCTATTCTTCACTACGTTTCGCATAGCACAGCAGAAATTAATCGGGCAAAGATCGCAAAGGCTATAGTGTTAAAATACAATAAATTTATGCGAGTCTTTGCCCGTCGGTAGCCGGATTTACAACATCCTCAGCGTCCTTTGTTGCTAAACCAGGCTTTTGACTGGCGTTAAAATTTTCACTTTTTACGAAGTTGTCAATACTTATAAAAAAATTACTTTTCCATTTCCAATTCTAGTTTTCCTCCATTTACAATTTCTTCATGTGTTATCCAATACCTGTTTAGTTTCTTTCCATTTAATTTCATTGATTTTATATAAATATTTTCTTTCGAATTATTATTTGCAATAATTGAAAATTTATTACCTTTATAATACATATTATCGAGTTGAATTTCAACCTTATTAAATACCGGACTTGTAATTTGATACTTATTATCTCCCGGATTAATTGGATGTAGTCCAATTGCAGCTAAAACATACCATGCTGACATTTGTCCTACGTCTTCATTCCCACGTAGTCCATACACATCTGTTCCATAAGCAACATCACAAATATATCTTGTCCATTTTTGAGTTTGGCGAGGAAGCCCTATTTCATTAAACAAGAATGGAACATGATGTACAGGCTCATTGGCATGATTATAATAATCATTCCATTTAATATCTTCCGGTGTCTTTTCAAAAAACCAAAGTAATTCTTTTTGAATTGAATCCTTACCACCCATCAATTCTGTTAAACCAGTAATATCGTGAGGAACAAACCAACCTTGTTGATAAGGATTACACTCAATAGTACCTTGCCAATGAACTGTTTTCCCTTTCCATTTAGCCCAAATACCATTTTCATCTTTAGGACGAAACCATTTAACTTCATTACTCCAAATGTTTTTATAATTCTTACTTCTTTCATAATATTCTTTAGATAAATCATTTTTATTTAATGATTCTACAAAACGACCTACACACCAATCTGTATAAGCATATTCCAATGTATGTGATATACTATTTAGTGTATAGCCATGTTCATGATTTCCAAAAGTATCAACACTATTCTTACAATATTCAAATGCTTTTTCTACATCGTAATTACGGATTCCTTTTTCATAAGCATCGACAACAACTGAAACTGCCGGATTACCAAGCATACACCCTGAATAGGAATTCAATAATTCCCATCGGGGAAAATATTTTTTACCACTCAACTCAGCCATTTGCATTAATGAATTTATTTCATCATTAACTAAAGATGGATTAATAATAGTTTGTAATGGAAATTGCGACCGAAAAACATCCCAACCACTAAAAATTGTACGATAAGTAAAATTGCTATTGTTATTAACATTTTTATCAATTCCATAATAATCACCATTAGAATCTGTAATATCTCTTGGATCTATCATTGTATGATATAATGCAGTATAGAATATTATCTTTTCACGATCTGTTCCACCCTCTACAGTAATTGACTTAAAAGCATCATTCCATAAAGATTTTGCATCTGCAACAACTTTTTCAAAATTCCAGTCAGGTATATCCTTTTTCAAATTTGTTTTAGCATTCTCAGCACTTACAAAAGAAATTCCGCTTTTAACAATAACCACTTCTTTTTCATAAGTTTTAAAATTCGTAAAAAAACCCAAATGTTCTCCCTGAAATTCTTTTACACTCTTATGAATCTCAGCCTTTGCAACTAATTCCTGATAAGATTTTCCATTTACTGTCTTACGTTTTCGTTCCCAATCATCAGGAATATCTACACTCCAAACACCATAATCTGATAGAGGCTTACTAAATTGACAATAAAAATAAACAGTATAATCAGCTTTTCCACGACCATTACCCCAACCTCCACCTTCCGGCGGACATTTCATCCATCCGGAAATAGTACTATCATTTTCGATTTTGATATATTGTTCTGTTGATGTTCCTCCTACTCTTCGAGATAGATCTATCTGAACTCTCGAACTGTCATTTTCAGGAAAAGTAAAACGTAATATCCCTGACCTTGGTGCAGCACTTAATTCAACATTGATATTATAATCTTCAAGTAAAACACTATAATAACCCAAAAGAGCTTTTTCATCATTATGAGAAAATTTTGATCTATATCCATTTTTTTTTAAACTATCAGATCCTCTATTAGTATATAGTTTCCCTGTTGTAGGCGTTACTAAAAAATTCCCCAAATCTCCGCCCCATCCCACACCACTCATGTGAGTAAAACTGAACCCTTCAATTATTGAATGAGCCCATGAATAACCACTCCCGTTATTACCAACTGTTCGTGTATCAGGACTAAGTTGCACCATCCCAAAAGGAGTTGTTGCACCCGGGAAAGTTTTACCATATCCGTGCATATCATTACTTTTCTCATCGTAACCAATTGCACCTATTATTGGATTGACATAATCAATACTTAGTTTTGGTGAAGTACAACCCATTAAAACAAAAAAAATCAATAAGACTAAATATTTTTGTTTCATATTATTACCTTTTTTTAGACAGGATTTTCTGGATAAATATATTATACTCGTTTCTAAAACTCTCAGGTTGTGTGGTTTTTGTTCCTAGAGGGCTTTGGGAACGAGGACGTTTAAGATCGTAATATAAATTGTCCTTTTTGTCATTTATAGTCATTTGACTTCGTCGTCATTTGTTGTCATTGATTGTCTGCTCTTTGATTATTTTGAATGACTACTAATGACCATGATCTTTAACGTTTATTACTCATTTCAAAAATTAATTCTCCACCATTTACTATATTATTATGATTGATGGAATTTTTATTATATGATTTACCATTCCATTTAATATCCTTAATAAATAAATTCTCTTTTGAATTATTAATACTTTTAATTATAAGCTGTTTGCCCTTATAATAGTCCTGGTTTAGATTAATTGTTATTTTATCAAAAACCGGAGAACATATCTGATAATCCATATCTCCCGGGCAATCAGGATAAATTCCCATCATAGCAAAAATCAACCATGCCGACATTGTACCTGCGTCATCATTACCCGGAATACCATCCGTTCCAATTCCAAACTCATTTTCAACCAGTTCTCTAACAGTTTTTTGTGTTCGCCATTCTTCACCTTTTACATAATTAAATAAGAATGGGAATGCAATGTCCGGCTCGTTTGAGACACTGTAATGTAAGCTATCAAAAAGTACTTGAAGTTTATCGATAAATAAGTCTTTGCCCATTGTTTTATCAACTAAATACTGCATATCATGAGGAGCAAAATATAAATAATGCCACGCACTACCTTCGCAATAGCCCGGACCGCCACTACCTGCCCAACTATTTTCACCAGAAATTTCCGTTTCATCAAATGGAGTAAGGAAAGAACCATCAACAAAACGGGGGCGGAAAAATTGAGTTTCTTCATCCCAAAAATAGCGATAGCCTTCAGATCGTTTT
>JAOZSG010000188.1 GCA_029939785.1 Fidelibacterota bacterium
GGACACAGTATTCTTATGATCTTAGTCAATTCGGTGGACAATCTGTATATCTTACCGTTCATTGTGTTTCGATAGACAGATTTTATCTCTTTCTTGATGATTTTCTTGTTACTGCTACAGGTGTAACCGATATAGATGATATTATGGAAATCATTCCGGAAAACTTTGCATTATATCAGAATTATCCAAATCCTTTTAATCCAAGTACAACCATTACCTATGATATTGCTAAAAATAGTAAAGTCAATATCTCTGTTTATAATATGCTTGGAGAAAAGATTACTGAATTAGTATCCGAATATAAAACCCCAGGACAATACAAAACAAAATGGCATGCAGATAATCTATCTTCAGGTGTATATTTTATTAGAATGAATACAGAAAACTTTGTTGATGTGAAAAAGGTTATGTTTATGAAATAAAATTTAATACTAAATTGAATTATTGGAGTATTGGATTAATAGGAAAAACATCTGATCCGATACTCCAGAACTCCAATTATTAATTTGTTTTGATATATTTTCAATTTATCAAAAAAATACTTGTTTCATTATTTTATCTTACTTACTTTACCAGCTAATTATTTAATGATATTATTAACTGAAAGATTGGATTAAGTATGAAAAACAAAAGTGTATTAAGAATTATGGGTTTTATTGCAGTCTTAGCTGTAGTATTTTTTGTATATGCCGGAGCAAGTAACAAAAATGAAGTAAAAAAAGCACATGCAGAATGTTCACATGAAACTAATTCTGATTGCAAAACAGTTGAAACTGCACATAAATGTGATGGACACGATTCTCATGAAGAATGTAAAATAACTGCCGAAGAGTGCAAAGAAAAACATGCTAAAGGTGAATGTACAGGTCATGAAGCAGAAAAATGTGAAAATGATTGTTCTGATCATCACAATCATGAAAAAAATCATGAACATAAACATGACAATGAACATAAACACGATCATAAACATGAAACAACAGAAACACATTGTAAGAATAATTGTAAACACTAACAATTATTTTCATAAACAAAAAAAACGGAGGAAAACATTTGATTTTCTCCGTTTTTTTTGTTTTAATTCATAATCAATCTTGTATCTTATTTACTTTTTTTAATAATCGATTATTAAAAAAGTAAAAACTTAAAATAAAGAAAATGAACGCTGAACAACACTCTCTAATTTCTCCAATAGTATCATAGTATTGTATTGATTCATTATCTGGTAAAATAAAAGAAAGTATTATTCGAAACATCACCCAATTGATTAAAAAGAATATTCCTATAGTCAATGGAGGGATTGGTAATTTTATTTTATTTGATAAATTTAAAATTTGTTTAATAGTTAAAGAAGCTATCGGTAATAAGATGCAGTATCCAAGCCAAAATAATTTATATAAAAAATTAATTGTTAATAATTTTTTAAATCCCGTTTTTTCATTATCATCAAAACCATGTGCATTAAATACCTCAATATTATGCAAAGTGAATTCTTGCTGAACATTTATTTCATTTAAATTATCAGGAGTTGAAAATCCAATAATTCGCTGTCCCCAGGATATTTCTTCCCCTGTACTAATAAAGAATACAATTGATAATAGTAAAAGCCATGGATTTTTTAATGAAAGATAAGACAACAAAAACAATACTGATGCACATAAAAAAAACAATGCTGTTAAATACTCAAAAAGATTATCTTCCTCTCCAATTTTACAAATAATCTCACTGCTAAATATAAAATATACAGAATACGAAAAAAATAAAAATGCGGAAATTACAATTATATAAAATTTAAAATAGATTAATTTACTTAATAGTTTATTCATCACAAAATCTCCTTTGTTTTTCTGTTAATCATCCTTTATATCATTTAATAATAATGTACCCTATATTTCAATCTTTTTCTAAATATAAATATATCTGTTATCAATCATAAAATCAATTTTATACAAATCATTTAAGAAATTGTCGTATTTCCATTGTATTTTTCTTGGTATAAATTGATTGCACTTTATTAGGAATTATTTTTTAGTGTTTTTGTAGCGCATAGGGGAGTCGAACCCCTGCTACCGGCGTGAGAGGCCAGCGTCCTAACCACTAGACGAATGCGCCGTGTTTGAAGAAAATTCGCTGGGATACAGGGATTCGAACCCCGATAACCAGATCCAGAGACTGGTGTCCTGCCATTGGACGATATCCCAGTGTTAAAAAGCGACGTGAATTTACATTCACATTCAATTTAAATCAAGAAAAAATAGTAGAATTGGTTAAAATTGTAAATTGTTTAAAATAGTTAACCTGATTAAACCGGTTGGTACTTAAATTTTTCTGAATATCAGGAATTCCATATAGGATTTCTTTGTTCTGTGATACATCCTGCAAACATGACTGAAAACGCACAAAATTTGTAGATAACAAACCCTGTTTAACCAATTCAACTAAAACAACTAAAACAATTTTCCCAACACAAAACCAATTGTTAATAAAATAGCAGTAATAAAATGCAGACCTATTGTCATTTGATTAACAGGTAATAATGCTTTTATTTGTCTGAACTTGACAGAAGATATTTGTACTGCTTTAATTGCAATTGGAATGGGTAATAATGTTAGAAGTATCCAGATTGGAAAAATTTTCATGATTACAAAAGGTATTATATAGATAAAAGGTAAAAACAGCATAACCTGATATACCCTGATTGCATTTAATTTATTATTTATTCGTACTACAAGTGTTTTCTTGCCGGCTTGTTTATCTGCCGAGTAGTCCTGAAATTCATTAATAAAAAGAATCAGGAAAACAAGAATAGATAGAGGAATTGACGCAAGTACAGGTAAATATGATATTTCACCGGTTTGAACAAAATAAGTTCCAATTGCTATGGTAATTCCAAAAGCAAGTCCAACAGTAATTTCACCTAATCCCCGATATGCAAGTTGTAAAGGTTTTGCGGAATAACTTCCAGCCAAAAATAATCCGATTGCACCAATAATTAACAGGGTATTTCCGGGAAGTACAAAGTTCAAATATATCCCGATTATAGTTGTGATAATAAAAAATAAAATGGATGTTATATACACTTTTTGAGGTGAGAAAATCCCATCCTGAATTACTCGGCTTCCACCGGTAAATTGATTATGGCATTTATTTATTACATCATTTCCTGACAGATGATCAAAATAATCATTTATCATATTTGCCCCAAGATGGGCAAAAATAGTTCCGAGTACAGTTAGCAAAAAAAGTGACAAATCAAATCTGCCATTTTGATACCATGCTACTGATGCACCAACAAATACAGACCCCAGTGAAGCAGTGATAAACGGCAATCTTGTAGCCATTACCCAACTTCTAACAGTTGAAATGATAAATTGTTTTATTGCTTTTCCGTTTGACAGTTTATTTTCTTTAAATGTTAATACATTTTGCTCAACTTCAGTATTATAATTAATTCTTTTTATCTCAATAGGTAAGATTTTAATTAAAATGGTATTTTTATCAATAAAGTAATTTTTAAACCGACTAAATTTTTCTATTAATTTTTTAGTATATTTAATGTTTTTATCTTTATCTGATACTTTTTCTGCTCTTCCAATGAAAAGAATCCCTTTTGATTTACCTTTTGATGCTGTATCAATAATCGCTTCAACATTATTAGAAAATTCTAATTGTTGGGACATTTTGGATTTTTCCGGAATTACACAATATAATTCAAATCCATCGTTAAAATATTGCACCTGTACAGATGAAGAATTATTACCAACAGCAGTTGATAAAAATATATATTTGTGAGATTCTATTTCATTTCTAATATCTTTGTAAAATTGGAAAGACATATTATTTCCTTTTCGTATTTTGTTTTAAATTATTTTGATTTGTATGGTTTTCTCTAGCATTTAAAATGTTTACAAACAGAATTAATTAAGTTTTGTTCACCTATTTCTGTTTCTGTTTCTACCGGGAGTGAATTTTTCAGCATATTACCATATCTTTTGGTGTCTATTCGATTATCCAGGAATATAATTATTCCACTATCTGTTGAACTTCTGATAAGACGCCCGACACCCTGGCGGAATTTCAGAATTGCTTCAGGTAAATAATAATCCATAAAGGCATTTTTACCCTGATTTTGTATTTCTTCGCGATTTGCCTCTACTATTGGTTCTGATGGAACTGCAAATGGTATCTTATCAATTATTAAGATTTGTAATGCGTCACCGACTACATCCACACCTTCCCAGAAACTATCAGTACCAAACAGCACGGATTTTTTTTCTTCACGGAATTGATCCAATAATGCAGTTCTGGAAGTTCCATAACCCTGAGCCAATAGTTTTATTCCCATTTTTTTGTAATGGTGAAATACCTTTTGATAAACTGACCGCAAAGCACCATAAGAAGTAAATAGCACAAGAATTCCCTTTTCTGTTCTTTCTGACAGTTTTACCAATAATGAAGAAGTAGTATTGTAATTACTGAATTGACCATTACCCGGATGATATGTAATGAATTTCATCTGATCTGCATAACTGTATGGAGAACCTACAGCATACATATTCAACAAATCATTATCCAAATATGAAACTCCGGTTCTCTGTTTTAAATAATCGAAAGAATTTGAAATCTGAAGTGTTGCAGATGTTAATATTGCACTATGAAGATTTTTGAATAAATTTTCATAAAGAGTCTCGGAAATATTCAAAGGTGTGCAGGATATTTCTATTGACTTTTCTGAATTCTTACCATCCATTTCATACCAAAATACCATATCAGAATCATTTGAGTCTGTCAAAATTGTTAAGTTAGATTTGTACTGTTCTAAATTCCCTATTGTATTTTTCATATTTACAATTATTTGGTCAAATACCAGAGGAAATTCAGGAAGTAACTTATCCAGTTTTGAGATTAGTTTAAATAAGTTTTCAATCAGAGATGTAATTTCATTAATAAATTGTCCGGTTTTCTCTTTCTGTCTTGGAAACTCCAGATCAAAATTCTTATATCGTTTCTTCACACCAAATCTTTTCTCATTTTCACTTATTCTCATTGCTAATGTAGAAGCAATATTTTTAAAGAAAGAAATTAATGTTAATCTTAGGTTTTCAATTAATTCCGTTACATTTTCAATATCCAATATAATTTTATGCTGCACTTTTGCCTGATTACTAATTTGTTTAATATCAGTCAACAAGCCAGTCTTTGTTGACCCTGAACTAATTATATCATTTAGAAGATAATTAAAAGTATAATAGTTGATAGAAGATGCAAAAAAAGTATAAGCATTTTTCTCAATATTATGTGCTTCATCGATAATCAAATCAGTATATCCAGGCAAGATAATGTTCTCCGCTGCTGCATCAGCAAAAAGCAAGGAATGATTGACAATAACTATGTCTGCAAACACAGCCTGTTGCCTGATTTTCCCCAGATAACAACCATTGTCTTTCTTGCATGCGTTGGTTGTACAATATCCCGGTTCTGAACAAATTTCTTTCCATAATCTCCAGTTTTGCTTTAAACTAAAACCATTATTTTCGGAGATATCACCTGTTTTGGTATGTTGTAACCAAATAATAATTGGCAAAATAGCAACTCTGTCATAAGGTTGAGTTTTATGTTCTAACTCAGCAATAAAACTTTTCCAACGAGTCAGACATACGTAATTGCTTCTGCCTTTTAACAATACTGCTTTAAATGGTATTTTTAATTTCCTGAAGATAAATGGTATTTCTTTAAAGAAAATCTGTTCCTGAAGAGTCTTAGTATTTGTGGCAATGACAAATCTTGTTTGCTCCTCATTATTTTTGGAATTATTTTTAATATTCAACCAAATTGCCGCAGGAACAAGATATGCCAAAGATTTACCTACACCGGTACCAGCTTCTATCATTGCAGATGTTCCTGTTTTCAAACTTTTAAGAATAATTTCTGCCATTTGTTGCTGCTGTGGTCTAGGCTCGAAATCTTTTAGTTCAGATGCCAACTCTCCTTTTGCACCAAAATATTTTTCACATATTTCTGTTGGACTTTGATCTTCTGAAAAAGTTTCATCTCGTTGTCCAAAAATATTTGTATTTGCTTTCCAATCTATTTTTGGAGTTTTGGCTGTGATTTTACTCGTTTTTAATAATAATCTTTTCCCAATATCCTGAAAAAGTTTTTTATTTGGTGCATTGGTTCCTTGCATAACAAAGTTAATAATCTGAAGAGTATCCAAATTATACTTCATTGCTTCTTCTACGAGTTTCACAAAAATACGTCCGGTATTAAGAGTATCAGCTTCTGCTCTATGTGATCCTTCTGATGAAAGTCCACAGTATTCTGAAATTGTACCAAGTTTATGGTTTGGCAAGTAAAAATAAAACATCCTGGATAATGGAAGTGAATCATAAAGTTTGTTTGTAATCCGTTTTTTCTTAAACTTTGCAGTTCTGTTAAGAGCATTTTTAAGAAATGCCATATCAAAACTGATATTATGAGCTAAGAGAGGATGTTTTCCAATAAAATTTATAACTTCTTCCAAATGATCTTCAAACTTATCTTTTCCTTTTAACATACTATTTGATATACCTGTTAAAATTTCAATCTCTTCACTTATTTTAGTCCCGGGATTACAAAGAAAAGTCAATGTATCTTTTGGTGAACCATCTTCGAACAAGATAGCGGAAAATTCTATCACAGAATCATTAGCAGGACTAAGTCCGGTTGTTTCTACATCAAAAGCAACAAACTTTGATAATTTAACTTGTTTTAAAAATTCAAATTTCATATTATAATCCAGCAAACGCTTTTATTACATCTAAAACGAGTTTAGGTTTATTTCTTACAACAGTTTTAAAAATAT
>JAOZSG010000189.1:0-2566 GCA_029939785.1 Fidelibacterota bacterium
GAGACAAAAATTAGAACCAAAGGAGATTCTTTTTGAATTGATACTATCATTTTATTTTTTTTATTTATTAATTTTTGATGATGTGATTATAATGTGAAAGTTAGACAATTTGACTTTTATAGTAAATAGTTAAAAAAAGTTCTTGCCATTTTTATTCAAATTAATTATAATACACGCAGTATTGTAGAAAAAAGGAGATTTGTCAAATAAATTTGTTACCCACTAACTTTAATTAATCAAAAATACTAAATCTAACGAATTAATAATTCCGGTAAAAACTGTAAAAACAGTTTTTCTTATTTTAAATAGGAAATTAGCCGGACAAAATAAATTTTATGTACTTTTTAAGTTTAAGTATAGAGGAGTGTGTTATGAAAAAATTATTTATTTCAGTAGTTATAATAATATTAATGTATGTTTCATTAATAATGTGTGCAAAGAGTAAACAGGAAGATATGGATAAAGTTAAAGCTCAATATGGTGAGCAATATGCATTGAATTATTAAAAATATCTTTAGAAATTAAAAAAAATGGTATATGCCAAACTGTAAATATTGGCATTGTTAAAATTAGAATTTTTCCTCTGGTACAATGAATACAATAATAAAATAATATTTTTTTAGTTATATAATTAATTAGATAATAACTAAATGTTGAGTTCTGTTAATAACGTTAATAAAGACAATACTAACAGGTGCTTATGGCTTAATATTAGCACCTGTTAGTATAATTTGTTGTTATTTTAAAAAAGTTATTTATATGCTGACATAGAATTTTGCATTCCTAAGTCCGGAATTATTGGTGTAAAAGGATTATCTATCTCTTTTTCAGGATCTAATTTCATTGTAGTAATTTCAGAAAGATATTCGAGTTTCAGGGAATCCATGAGTTCCTTTACGGATACAATTTTATCTATTTTATATGCATTAGTACCGGCAAAGGCAAAACCAAATTTAAACTTTCCCTTTTGTGCAGCAACCAAAGCATTTGCAATACAATATGGAGCGGTATTAACATCACATGTTCTAAGACATTTCCAGGGACATGTGAAAGGTTTTTTATTTCCTTTTTCAACAGATTCAAGAAATTCATTTTTTATAGCCCGACCTGGAAGTCCAACAGGACTTTTTATTAGAGTAATATCTTCTTCTTTGCAATCTACATACATTTGTTTGAATTCATCATCTGCGTCACATTCATGAGTTGCAACAAATCTGGTTGCCATTTGTACGCCACTTGCACCAAGACTTAAAAATTCATGTATATCTTTACCTGTATATATTCCACCTGCAACAATGACAGGGATCTCTTTTTTGAATTTTTCTGCAAAAGGCTTAATTGATTCTAGTACATCAGGCAGTATCTTTTCTAATGTACTATTTTCACTTTGAATTTCTTCTGCTTTAAATCCTAAATGTCCACCTGCTTTCGGACCTTCTATTATAACAGCATCAGGAATATAGTTAAATTTTTTCGCCCAATGATGAAAAATTAGTTTTGCTGCTCTACCGGAGGAAACAATTGGGATAAAATTTGTATGAAGATTATTAAAACCTTTATCTGTAACTGATTTAGGTAATTTTAATGGTAGTCCTGCACCAACAATCACTACATCAACTTTTTCTTCGACTGCTACTTCTATTAATTTTTGATGGTCTGTGAGTGCCATCATTATATTTACACCAATAATACCTTTTGTTTTGGATCTGGCTAATCTGATTTCATCTCTAAAAAAATTTGCATTTGCTTCGTGAATTTTGTCTTTCTTTTTTCCTTTCAAAATTCCTAGTCCAACTGACGCAATAATTCCAATACCACCTTCATTTGCAACTGCTGAAGCAAGTCCGGATAAAGATATTCCAACTCCCATTCCACCTTGAATTATTGGTGTTTTTGCTATAAGATTTCCGATTTTTAATTCGGGCATTTTACCATACATTATATACTCCTGATTTCAATTTAAATAATTAGATTACTAAAATTTAACAATGAACATATTTTACATAATTTTTTAATAAAGTATTGTAAAAGTATTGTAAAAAAATGTCACATCAATGTAATAATTAATCTGATTTTCCATTTTTTAATTCTTTATATTTAACCACAAATGTACACTAATAAAATTGATTGGATTATTTTTCTTTATATTTTCTATTCAATTTTTCAAATTATTTAAATTAAAGTATGATTCTTTTATTAATAATATTTTAAGCCTCGATTATTCAATTGTGCAAACTCTCGGGATGATATTAATAATGATCCAAAACCTTTTGTTATTTTTTCAGATTTTGGTGATAACGCTCTTATTTTTGATATCTATATATTTCTTGACATGGAAAAAGGTAAAAATAGAATGCTAATTGAAAGTGAACTTCGTCGGGATATTTATAAAACATTGAATCGGGAAAATATTGGAATTCCATTTCCACAACAGGATGTTTATCTTTATTCAACCAAACCTATTGATGTAAATATAAAAAGAACAGACGATTCATTTGGTGGTAATCGATAAATTAAAATTTATACTATGGATGTAAGAGTTTTTCTAAATTTTTTACATATTCAG
>JAOZSG010000189.1:2666-6799 GCA_029939785.1 Fidelibacterota bacterium
TTTTTTTTATTTAATTTCTAATTGCTTCTAATTTTTTATAATTCTATTTTTATCGATAATATAAGAAAGTGAAAATATGAAATATAAAATTAAAAGAGGTTTTGCAAGTGATAATTATTCCGGAGCTCATCCTGAAATAATTAGAGCAATCTCAAATGTTAATATTGATCATGCAGGTGCTTATGGAAATGATGAATATACGAATAAAGCAATTGGTAAATTTAAAGATTATTTTGGTGAAGATATAGATGTACATTTTGTGTATAGTGGAACAGGTGCAAATGTTCTAGGACTAAAAACTGTAACAAACTCATTTAATGCTATTATCTGTTCTGATGTAGCACATATTAATGTTGATGAAACTGGTGCACCGGAACATTTTACAGGATGTAAATTGCTCATAGTGCCAACCAATGATGGCAAAATTACAGTTGAAGGAATAAAAAAATACACTTATAGGTTTGGCGATGAACATTATGCTCAACCAAAAGTAATTTCTCTTACTCAATCTACCGAATTTGGAACTTTATATACTCCTGAAGAAATAAAAATAATTTCAGATTTTGCAAAAAATCATAATATGTTAATTCATATGGATGGAGCAAGAATTGCAAATGCTGCAATAGGATTAAATTTATCTTTTAGGGAATTCACACGAGATATTGGAGTTGATATTCTTTCTTTTGGTGGCACAAAAAATGGTTTGGTATTTGGGGAAGCTGTAATATTTTTCAACAAAGAATTATCATCTAATTTTAAATATTTTAGGAAACAGGGAATGCAACTTGCATCCAAAATGCGATTTATCTCAGCCCAGTTTGATGCTTTATTATCCAATGAACTTTGGAAAAGGAATGCTAAACAGGCAAACAGTATGGCTAAATTATTAGAGTTAGAACTCAAAAAAATTACACAAGTAAAGATAACCCAAAAAGTGGAAGCCAATGAAATATTTGTAATAATTCCCAAAGAGTATATTTCAACTTTGCAAAAAACATATCCTTTTTATGTTTGGGATGAGAATAGATCAGAAGTACGATTAGTAACATCCTTTGATACAACTGAATCAGATGTACATGGTTTTATTGCATTATTAATAAAAACTATTAAATCATAAGAGGTTAATTATGAGAAAGCAAAAAATAAGAAATAATATTGACAGAATTATAGCGATAATTGTAATCACTATTTTTCTTACAGATTCACTCATTGCAAGGAATATTATAAAACCTGATAATTTAAAGTTTAATTATACAGGAAGAATAGACTTTACGGAAAAAAATGCCCCAAAATTATTTTGGCCGGGAACATATATAGACGCAAGTTTCACTGGTACTTCAGTAAAAATACTTTTTGATGATTTAAGAGGTGAAAATTATTATAATATTTTTATTGATGGGAATTTTTCAGATCCTGTTATTATTGATTGTGATTCAGGTTTTTTTGTATATCCGATAGTCAAAGATCTAAAAGATACAATTCACACAATTAAGATATTTCGTAGAACAGAAGGCTTTTCAGGACGTACCATTTTTCAAGGTCTGCTATTGGATGATGAAGGAAAACTCGTAGATTCCAAACCGAAACCAAAAAGAATTATAGAATTTTATGGTAACTCTATCACTTGCGGGATGGGAAATGAATGTGATGAGGATAGTGGTGATACAGATAATTCCAAACGAAATAATTTTCTCACTTATGGAGCAATGACAGCACGTAATTTGGATGCTCAATATATTTGTATAGCAAAAAGTGGTATTGGAATTATAAAGAGTTGGTTTGATATGGTAATGCCAGAATATTATAATCGTCTTGATCCATCAAATCCAGATATTGATTGGGATTTTTCAAAATGGACACCTGATATTGTGGTTGTAAATTTATTTCAAAATGATAGTTGGCTTGTTCCAAAAATGGAGTTGGTTCCAACTGAAGAGCAGATAATTCAATCTTATATTAATTTTATTTCTACACTTAGATTACATTACCCTGATGCACATATTTTTTGTACTTTAGGCTGTATGGACGCTACCAAAGATGATTCACCATGGCCTGAATATATTAAATCTGCTGTAGAGAAAATGAATGACAATAAAATGTATTATCATTTTTTTAAATCTGATGGTTTTTATAAACATCCTCGTGTAAGACATCATAAAAAAATGGCAGACTCATTAACTGAATTTATTAAGTTAAAAGTTATGAATTAGTAAGTTTTTATCTTTGATACATAATCTTACCGCCGACAATTGTAATATCTACTTTAGTATTCCATATTTCTTTTGCTGTAATTTTTGTAATATCTTTGTCAAGAATAATGATGTCAGCAAGTTTTCCCGGTTGAATTGAACCTTTTATATTTTCTTCAAAACTGGCATACGCAGGAGTAATCGTATAAGCTTTTATTGCATCTTCGATATTAATTTTTTGTTCCGGAACCCAACCTTCCTCATTTTTACCATCAAGTGTCGCTCGTGTAATTGCAGCATATATTCCTTCCAAAGGAGTTGGTGGAGCGACAAACCAATCACTTCCAAATACTAATGATACATTATTTTCGAGTAATGATTTATATGCATGAGTTGTTTTTATTCTTTCTTTGCCTAATAATGGTTCAGCCCATCTACCATCATCTATACAATGATAAGGTTGCATTGATGCAATTACACTTAGTTCTGAAAAACGTGGAATATCTGTTGATAATAAATGTTGTGCATGTTCAATTCTAAATCTTCTATCCCGTTTTCCGTGTTCATTTTTAACTTTTTCATATATATTAAGAGCAATATTATTTGCTTTATCTCCTATTGCATGAATAATAGATTGTGCACCAAATTCATCTCCTGCTTTGACATATTCATACATTTGTTGCTCTGTAGTAACAAGAAGACCGGAATCTTTAGGCTTATCAGTATAGCCTTCAAACATCAAAGCCGTATGTGAACAAAGAGACCCAACCAAAAAACCTTTTAATCCACCAAGTTTTACCCATTCATCTCCCCATCCTTTATTCTCTTTTCTTTGTTTGAGTTGTTTATGTGTATTAATTGGTACTGCTGAAAAGATTCTTACTTTTAATTTGTTGTTTTCTCGTGCTTTTTCAAAAATCCGAACATCATTCCATGAACCCATATTGTGAACAGAGGTAACCCCATTGCTTAATACATATTCATTTGCTGCATCCAAAAATCTAAGTAACATCTCGTCATCATAATCTGGAATAATTGATTCAATTTTATACATTGCATTATCTTTTAACTTTCTGTGCAACTCCGGAATTTTGTACAAAATACCTGTTAATGAACCATTTTTGTCCCTAACATATACTCCTCCTGCAATATTATTTACACTGTCATTAAGGTTTGCCAGTTTCAAAGCCAAAGAATTTGCCAATGCCATATGTCCATCAAGACGACTAATCCAAACAGGATTTTCAGGCGTAATGTCATCAATCCAACTTCGATCCGGAAGTTCACCACCCCAGTTCTTATGATCCCAGTCTCCACCGATTATCCATGTTCCAGGCTTTATTGTTTGTGTATATTCTTTTACCCTTTTTATAAATTCTTCCGGAGTTTTTGCATCTCTCAATTGAACAGATGCCAATCTTTGACCACCATCCAGAAAATGTAAGTGAGAATCAGTAAATCCAGGACAAACAAATTTACCTTGAGCATTTATGACTTCTGTTTTATTGTCGATGTATTTTTTAATTTCTTTGTCATTACCAACTGCCAATATCTTATCGTTCTTTATTGCAATAGCCTGAACATTTGGGTTGTGTGAATCGGCTGTCCATACTCTGCCATTAAAAATAACCATAGTCGCAGAAATTTTTGTGTAATTTGATTTGTTACAGTAAAATAATCCTACACAGAAAAACATGAATATGAGTAATGTAAATTTTGTCATAATTAACCCTTTTTTTATTTAATACAAATCAATATAATAAAAAAGTTTATTTTTTTACATACTTTAATGAAAGTGTTAAAATATTTATAGATGTGTTTACAAGGAAAGTATCTTTTAAACAAAAAAAAGGTCAACATTAAATATGCTAACCTTTGTTTTTATTTTAGTGGGGACTACTGGACTCGAACCAGTGACACCCTGCTTGTAAGGCAGGTACTCTA
>JAOZSG010000190.1 GCA_029939785.1 Fidelibacterota bacterium
CAACAATACTTCAAAATATTTCATTTGGTGATAAGATTCTGAACTCCGGATTTAGCGAAAACTATATTGTCTCTAGTAAACATCATTACCGTAAAATCAGTATTATTATTTTAACAATATTAGTTTTCGTGTTTTCATAAAACCCTGATTAGTTTTCAGCCTATAATAATATATGCCGCTAACCAATCCTGAAGCATCAAATTCAACTTTATATTTTCCTGCCTGCTGCTTTATTGACACGAGTGTTGCTACTTTTTGACCGAGAATATTGTAAATATTAAGTTCAACCTCACTGATTACCGGTAACTGATAACTGATTACAGTAATGGGATTAAAGGGATTCGGATAATTTTGAGATAATGAAAACTCTACAGGATTTGATTGATGTTCATGAGAAATTTCAGTTTCAGTTTTAATTTTTAGAATAGCATCATATAGTGCATAGGCTTTTTTATTATTCCTTACAACAACACGGACATAAGCCTGATCATTATATGTATCGGAACTATCAAAAAGAGTTGATGCCCTACATACTGCTGTATATATACTATCCCCTGCAATTTCATCCCAAATATATCCATCATTGTTTGGTTGAAAGGGAATCCAGACCTGACAATCTGAGTAGCCATGTAATTTATTGCATCCTTTATATAGGATATTCATCTCAACCTTATCAATCTCCTCAATTCCATCAGGATTATAAATTTTAGCTTTAATTTTTACTTCGTTATCCGGATTATTTTTAGGGAAAGTTTCAGGATCAAAAGTTACTTTTTCAATTATTGGGTTATCCAGATTAACATGTTGGGTGTCTAAAATTCCAACATATACACCTTTGTGTCCTGGATTATTTCCTACAAAACAAACTTTCCTATTATAACTTAAATTAATATCAGTCCTCCATGTTCCAAATCTATAAGGAGTAATATCAAACTTCCATAATCCATCCGTAGAAACTAATCGACCCTGTGTTCTGCTATCATTTAACAACATAATAGTTCCATCATAATCCATATCTTTATAACCAGGTATATCTATAGGAGCTAATTCTGTAAGATTCGTACCGTCACTATTAATTGTGTAATAACATTTTATTCCATCAGAATTATTTTTACAAAAAAGAATACAGTTTCCGTTACCACTAATATCTAGAAAGCCCGTATGAATTCCATGTGAATTTAGACTATCAGAATTTTGAGTTAACTGTTTGAATTGAGAAGAAGGAGTCCAAATAAATAATCCTCCATTATTAATATAATTACCATCATCATTCCAAAATCCTTTCAATATAAAAGCGATCTCATCAGCATCATCAGAAATTGCATAAATAGAAAATCCTGCACCACTTTCATTATTATTGATAACATTAACCGGATCAATAATTTTAATAAGATTCTGTCCATTTTGATCTATCTGCCAAAGGCTACCACACCTGTAATCCTCAGTAAGTTGAAAAAATACAAAGTCACCCGATGATGTAGTTTGAAGATTTAAAAACTGGTGTATATTTTCTGAGTCTTCAGAATTAAATATTTCTGTAATTTCATTATTAAATACCTTAAAAATCCGTAATCCGCAATAAAAATATGCAATTGTTCCATTATTATTAACAGTAATATCCCTAATATCACCAAATGTTTCCACAACATACTCAGGCAATGTGAATTGATAAAAATCCGATCCATTTGAATTCATTCGATAAAGAGCAGCTGTATTGCTACTGTCCCGACCGAAACAAATTACAATATTTCCATCTTTACTCATCACAGCTTTATCTATGAAAATTTTTCCAACATCAGTGTCAAAAATACAGTTATATACAGCCTGAAATTGTGCTTCTGCTGCAAAAACAAAAGGAATCAATGAAATGAGAATGACTGACAAAACAATTGACAAAAATAATTTTTTTGTACACATGACCATCCCCCTTATATTGTTTAATTTATATTATGAATTGTATTAATTTATAACATCATTATTGACAAATCAATTAATTATTTATTAATCTATAACTAAGTTAATTGTTTACGTTAAATCCAGAATTCTGAAGTTATTGATTTTATAGATAAAAATATGCGAATATGGACGGTTGTTTTATGCGTTAAAATGCAACTATTTCACCAAAATACATTTCTTTACATCAGAAAAATCACCTGCATTAAATTTCATAAAGTAAACACCTGAAGGTGCCTTTGATGCATCCCATTTTACAGTATAATATCCTACTACTTGTTTACTATTTACTAATACGTCGATAATTTGTCCGGCACTGTTGTAAACAGTAAGGTTAACATCTGAATTTTCTGGAATAGAATATTTTATACTGGTTGTTGGATTAAAGGGATTTGGATAATTATCAAATAGTTTGAATTCATCTACAATTTTTTCATCACTATTAATTCCAACATGTTGATTACTTATTGTTAATGAAAATTTCTGAGTACATTCCGTGGTATCTGATCTATCTGTTGCCAATACAAACCATTCACCGGAAACTTCACACAAACCTTCATTTATTCCCTGTGATGTTAATATTTTGTTAAGTGAATCATGAGGTACATCAAATGAATTTAACTCAGTATTTGCAATTAATATTGGATTTAAACCATCATAAGTATAATAGACTAAGTATTCAATATTATTGCTATCTGCATCAATAGAAATTTCCCAACTAAATTCAGAAATATCATTACTAAAGTTAGATGCTTTTTGATTCCCATCCCCAATAGGTACTGTAATATCAAGAGTAGTATTATCAGGAGGATTTAATAAACCAAAAATTTGTGGAGCATCATTGACAGGATTAACAGTCACATCGAATTCGTCGTCTATTGTCTGACCATTTGATGTTCCTCTTATGGTAATTGTTGCTGTTCCAAATTGATTTTCCATATAATCTAAGGTAAGATTGTTTCCAACGATTGCAGCAGTTAATAATGTGGGGTTGCTAATTGTTTGAACAGTTTTTGAAATTCCCGAATCATCATTATCAGGATCTGTAAATGTTTCGGTTATGTTAATAACTGTATTATCGGCATCTTCATCTACTTCAATATCTGATAGAGAGATAGCAATAGTAGGCGGATCATCGATCTCGAGAACATTAATTGTCATTGTATAATTCAATATACTGAATGCACCTGCACTATCTTTAACTTTATATGTAAAGATTGCGTATGGACTGCCTGTCCCGTTGGTTTCGGGTATAAATTCCAATGATGATACATTTGGGTAGTCAGTGTCCTCTGCCACATCTGTTCCACTATAATTTAAGTCGCCAGCTGTTTCAACAGATACAATTTTTATTCCTGCAAAATTATCATTTTCAATATCATTGTATGTAAAATCACTTTCCTGAAATGTATATACAACATCTTCATTTGTACTAACATCACTATCCCCACCTGTTGGAGCATCATTTACAGGATTAACAGTTACTTCAAATACTTCATCTACTGTCAGACCATTTGATGTTCCTCTAATCGTTACTGTTGCAGTCCCAAATTGATTTTCCAAATAATCTATTGTAAGAAGATTACCATTTATAGTAGCAGTTATCAACGTAGCATTTGTAACTGATTGTACTGTCTTTGTAATAGCTGAATCATCGTTATCCGGATCTGTAAATAGATTGGCTATATCTATTGAAGTATCATCACTATCCTCATTTATTTCAATATCTACAATATATGCTGCAAGAATTGGAGGTTGATCAACTTCCTGTTCAGGTCCTAATTTCATTACCACCATATCGGTCTTGTAGTAATTATTTTTTTCGCTTACAACTCCACACAAGATAAAACCATTATCATCAGTTAATTTTATTGAATAAAGATAATCATTTTGATCAGTTCCAACTGTTTTTTCCCAGAGAATGTCACCATCTTTATTAAACCGTATTACCCAAAAATCTCCATTACGGGATCCACCCACAACAAATCCACCATCCGGCATTATATCAATACTCGTTCCTAATTCGTGCTTATCAGTATCACCGAAAGTTTTTTTCCAGATTTGTTCAGTAAAACTTGCATTATATTTAATTAATAACAGATCAGTATTTGAATCGTACTGATCATAGGTTATTAACCCTGTAATAATAATGCTACTATCAGCCAATTGTGTTACACCAGAAAGCTCAACTTGTCCATCATTATTAGAACTGGGAACTTTTCTAATTCTTTCAATTGCACCACTCATTAATGTTTTACATATTAATCCCTGATTATTATTGTCATTTTTCCGATCCCAACCAACAGTAATGTGACCACCATTCATTGTTCTATAAATACACTTTGGATGTTGAGTACTATTTTCATTATAAATAGTTTTCCAGATTATGATAGATGAATAATTTTCAATATATTCTACTTCACAGATAGTTATATCTACTCGAGATTCACTTTCTTCATCATCAACAATACCGGCAAATATAAAATCAGAATCTAAAGCCTGACATATACTCATTGCCGTTTCCGTTTTTGAATCAGAGCCATAATAAAAAGTATTAAGATGATTGCCATTGGGATCTGCAATCATTATCAAAGCATCTGTGTCCATGATTGCTATAGGTGGATTTACCATATGAGTGTGATAACCAGCACTAACATACCTGCCATCAGGCAAAACAATAAATGAATTTGTACCTTCATGATTACCCTGTTTACCTATTGAACGTGCCCAAACCGAATCACCGTCAGAATTAAACTTAACAATTAAATTATCAGTTGTCCCACCTTCCCAGAGTGCAGTACCTCCGGCAACATATCCACCATCCGGAGTGGAATCCGCACCCCTACCGGTTTCATTGACATTTGCATGACCTATAACCTGAATCCATTCTAAATAAGGAGCTTCGAGTTGTGCTATAAGACCCGATGAAAATGTAAATAGAAATAGTAAAACAGATATTAGTTTTTGCTTCATTTTTTTTTCTCCTTAATATGATAATATTGAATAATTATAGATTTTTTACTTTATAACAATAAATAAAAAAAATCAACTAAAATTAGCAAATTATGAAAAAAAAGAATTGACTATAATTTAACTTCCAAATTTATTAGATTTTCAAAATATTTACTATAACAATAAATATAAAAAATTATAGAAAAAAATAATTACTTATGACACAATTTAGAAAACCAATAAAAAAAAATAATGCAAAATTATTAAAATGGCATAAGGCATTTATCAAGTCAATAATTATTGTAATACTTGGTCTGTTTTCAATAATTGCGATATTAATATTTTCTTCTCAAAACTTGCCTTCAATAGAACAATTACAACGTTTTGAACCTCAATTAATTACAAAAATATATTCCGCTGATGGAGAAGTGATATATAAATTTGCAACTCAAAAGCGGACAATTATATCACCGGAACAGGTACCACAGGCAATGAGACATGCTGTTATGGCTATAGAAGATGCTCAGTTTCGGAAGCATTGGGGATTTAGTATTCGTGGTTTTGTTCGAGCTCTTATTAGTAATGTTGTGTTTGGGAAAAGATATGGTGCAAGTACTCTTACTCAACAGTTGGCGAGGATTCTTTATGAAGATATTGGTTTTGAAAAAACAGTAACAAGGAAGATCAAAGAATTAATTACAGCCCTTATGCTGGAGAAAATGTACACAAAGGATGAAATATTACATATGTATATTAATGCCAGTTATATGGGGCATGGTACAGGTGGAATAGAAGCAGCAGCCAACAGATATTGGAAAAAACATGCATGGGAATTATCCATTGATGAATGTGCTTATTTGGCAGGCATCATCCAGAATGCCGGCAGATACTCGCCACTACTACATCCTGAAACAGGATTTCAAAGAAGAAACTATGTTCTTTTCAGAATGAAAGAATTAGGATATATTACTGAGGAAAAATTTACAATATTAAGAAATTCACCAATCAATTTTCCGGCAAAAGAAGAAACTCAGAAAATTGCTCCATATTTTGTAGAACATATCAGAAGAATCATACAAAAAGAAGATGATAAACTTGGTGTGGATTTATATAAAGACGGGTTAAAAATTTATACAACTTTGGATACAAGATTACAGGCAATTGCCGATACAGTTTTTCAAAAACAAATAAAAAAACAGCAAAAAGTTTTAAACAATAGATTACTCAGAAATCCAAAAGAATTACGAAGCCTGATTTCTGATTCTACAGTTACTCTGCTTGAATTACAAGAGATGATTAGAGGTGAACGTAATATAAAAAAATCTCTAAGGAAACAATTGCTTGTTCAAGGAGCTTTTATTGCTCTTAATCCATCTAATGGTAATATCATTGCAATGATCGGTGGGCGAGATTATGAAGAATCAGAATTCAACAGAGCCACACAGGCAAAAAGACAGCCGGGCTCTGTTTTTAAACCAATAGTTTATACTACGGCAATTGATAATGGTTTTCCACTAACTACAACATTACTTAATCAACCTGTTACTCTCATAGAAGACAATGGAACAAGATGGACACCGGAAAACTCAAATGGAAAATATGGTGGTCCGACAACTTTGCGTGAAGGAATACAATGGTCAACAAATACTATAGCCGCCAGAATTATTGTTGAACTAATATCAACAGAATCAGTAATAGAAACAGCCAAAAGAATGCACATTTCTACACATATTCCAAATTATAATTCAATTGCACTGGGTGCAGGTGTTGTAATACCACTTGAAATGGTTTCAGCTTATGGTATTTTCCAAAATAAAGGTGTTTGGTCTGAGCCTCATTGCATAACAAGAATTGAAGATAGATATGGTAATA
>JAOZSG010000191.1 GCA_029939785.1 Fidelibacterota bacterium
TATCATGTTAATCCTGTCTAATTTTTTTCATATCCACCATCTAACAGATGACATTACCTCTTTTTGGCAACTTTTTTATTTACTCCTGAAACAATACATTCTTTAATCCGGATTTTACCGGATTTTACGTCAATAAATGGTTCACCGTTTTTCAGACCCACTGTAGCAAAGCCACTTTCTGTCGAAAGAAAACTACGAAAATCATTGCCAACTCTGGAGTTAATATAAAGCGTTTTATCAACTGCATCATAGCGAACACCTGTTAATGCTTCAATCAAACCATAGCTGGCTAAAGCTCTGGCATACCAATGACCACATTCATATTCATTAAACGGATTACGAACTTTCCCATCATATCTATCTCTACAAACTCTTACAATATCCAATCCCTCTTTTACATAACCTTCCCATATCAGATGTGATGCGGCCTGATACTCGATACCTGTCCACACTTCATCACTATAAACAAAAGGTATAACCGGTTTATTTCCATTGGGCCAGGTACATATAAGCAAACCCCCTTCATTACCAACCGCATAAGATGGACGCTGAACATTTGCGTGATCAGATAAATCATGCTTTAAATTATATTTATAAACAGATTTAAGATGACTTTTAATTTTTTCCTGATCAACAAGATTTCCATCCATACCACACATATTTGCCATCCAAAAACCAAGTATTCCATCTGACAAACAACCTGTACCGTACTGATATTTAGGTCCCTGTTTATTAATTTTTGCTGAAAGTTCTGCATACCCACTACCCGAACCGGTACCCTCAAGTGGTTTGAATGTAGCGTCTATACCTGTGAATTTAACTTGCTGAAAAAAATATTCACCGTTATATAGATTAGATTCCAGATATTTACTTCCTTTATCAAGCAACTTTTGATAACGCGAAACATCTTCACCATAAAAAGAACCTATCTTAACAGCTGCAGAGAGAGCACCGAGATAAAAACTTGAACAATGACCATTTGGCCCCCAATACTCAATATCGTAAGTATTATGATGTGGTTCTTCCAAAACACCAATTTCTCGTGGATCCCAGGTATTTATACAATATTCTAAACTTTGTTTAACATTTGGCCAGATTGCTTTAAGCCATTTTTTATCTCCGGAAATTCTCCACTCACGATAAACTTTCATAATGCCACCTAATTGCCCGTCTGCCGCTGCATTAGAAGTATGATTAAGCGTCTTGGAGATTGGTAAATTCGATCGAAAAACCTGATGACCTTCTTTGTCCTGACTAAAAAAGAATTCCGTCTCTCTCAAACTTCGCTCCAAACTGGGAAAAAGATGAGGAATTGCTTGTGCATAATTCCAAACATGAGTACATGAACCAGGGCAACAACCTAAGTTGTCCCCGCAACCTTCATAGGCCCAGAGTTTTCCATCTGTCTGTCTTAAAACTGTAGGAGATTTTAAAATAGTTAAATTAGCGGCAACTGCTTCAATAACTTCAGCAGGTAAATCAGAATCATAAAATGTTTTAGAAAACAATTCTGATTTTTCTCGTAACATATCATAGTTTTCTTTCCAATATGAAACTAATTCATCACTGGTTTTAAAACGATCGGCATACCATGGTTTGTAATAACGGTCTGTAGAACAACAGACATCATCCTTACACTCTGGGGCAGGTGTACCGGAAGCAATTTCGGATCCTGGCACATACCATGCAAGTTTTAACCGAATAGTCTTTTGTTCATTTGGTTTCAAAGTAAATGGAATAAATAATGATGCACCTGAACTTGAACCTTCCTGAGGTGGATTATTTACAAGTTGTGCATTTTGTATATTATTCCATGTTACAGTCATTGGATCCCACCAACCACCTTTAAACCAGGAATGGTCAATTACTACATCTTCATCATCTACAAACAAAGCTAATGAAGCTTCTCCTTTATTATTATCTTTGTCATCAATATTAACTCCATATCCAAACCGAATTGCAGCACCACCTGTATTCTGATAATATTCAAGTTTTACATTATAAGTCTTACCCTTTTTCAATTTCATTCTTTTAGTTGTAAGAGTCTCACTTTGTTGAAACCATTTTGAAATTATCAATTCATCATTAATGTATAAACGGTAACCATCATCACCGGAAACTGCAAACATATACTCAGCTGTTTTATCCGCTGTAATTTGTCCTGTCCAGCGTGCTGAAAATTCCTTTGCAGGGAAACCGGGTTGCACAAAACCTGTAAAAGTCTGATTGACAAATTCATTAACAATTGTATATGTGGGTTTACCTTTGAACTCCATATTTGGATAATACTCTGCCAATAATCCGGGAACAGACTTATCTGAATCAGGAGTTTTGGTAGTAAACTTCGAATTGGTATAGTATTCTGACAAAGGTATTTTCTGCGTTGGTCCCTGGTATAGAACAATCCCTTTTTCCATAGATTTAATAGCATCATTGGGTATTGCTTTACCCTTTGATTGCTTTGTTTTCATAAAATTAGGTGTATTGTAGGAAAATACAGCTTCTACAGTTTTGTTGGAATTATTCACGAACTTGTATTCCAAACCTGCAACCGGCAAACTGGATGCATCCGGATCGTTGGGAACAAAAGGACTCCAGCCTGTAAGTTGTACATCCAGCGGGATTTCCTTATCACGCAATGAAATTTCTCCAAAAGGAAAACGTGTCAAAAATTCTGCTGATTCAAATCGAGGCAAACCATAGGTTGTTCGTCCTGAACCATTACCACTACCGGAACCACCAAAAATTTTCCAATCCGGTACAGGTCCTTCAAGAACTTTGGCAATATTATTTTTACCCTTAATACAAATAGCGGCATAAGTGGCAGGTTCGTGGAAAAATTCCATTTGATGTTTCAAAGAAACATGGGAAATTGCTCCGGTTCCTTCCAGACAAATCATTCCCGTACCCATTCCACCCATTGGAAAAGCAATGCGATTAAGATATTCATCTGTATAGGTTCCATTATAAGAATATTGTGCATTTTGTGCCTGAATTCTACTTCCTGATCCTAAAAAAATAAATATTGAAATAAGACTAAGAAAAAGTTTTAATTTCCATTTTGACATTGTTAACATTTTAGATTTCCTCCATAATTAGTTATTCTTGATGGATTCGTAAAAAGTAATTTGAAAGTTGGAATCATTGTTACTTCGGAATCACCTTTCGACGGGCTCAAGATGACAGAGCTTACGAAAAATGAAAGAAATATGACTTTCTACGAATTTATCATTATTAATTTTCAAGTTTATTATACCAGTTTTGTTTTAGAAAATAGGATGAAAGTATCAAAACTATTCCGGCATATATTATCGACATATTTTCCTGGATAACAATATAAATCGGCAAAGCGACAAGTGATGTCTGCCAAATAATACCAACAAAAATATTTACCATATCGCGTTTAAAATTTTTATTTTGCTTAAAATCAGGATTATCTTTTAAAACTTCCTGTAATACAGGTTTCCAAAATCCCCATGGACGTGTTTTTGTATAAAAGTTTTTTAGCACATTCATATCATCAGGCTTTGTTAACAGGGTACCTGCAATACAAGCAATACTAGATCCCAATAAGATGAATGGAAAAGAATTAAGCGGTGAAAGATTCGGAAACATTGCAGGAAAAATCATGGCTAATAGAATTCCTGATGTCATTCCCCAAAAGAAACCATAACCATTAAAACGCCACCAGTACCATTTTAATACATTGGCAGCTGTATAACCACCCCATAATGCAGCAACAATCCATTGTGTAATAGTATTAATAGAATCAGTCATAAATCCGAATGCCAACCCAACTATAATTACGACCAAAGATGAAATATAACTAAGAAAAATGTATTTTTTAGTCGTAGCGTTTGGATTAAAGAAACGTTTATAAATATCGTTTACTATATATGCAGGTGCAGCATTTACAGTAGCTGCAAAAGTTGACATAAAAGCGGCAAGCAGACCTGCGAGTAAAATGCCCATCAATCCAACCGGAATAAAATTGTTTATTGCATAGGGTAATATCATTTCAAAATCTATCCCATCGCCCATTGCTATTAACTGTGGGCTAAAATAAACCAATGCCAAAACAGTTAAACCGGCAATCATTAAATAACGAGGAAAAAATAATGCAATCGAAACCATACTACTCATTTTAGCGGCATCTTTGGGATTACGTGCAGCCAGAATACGTTGCATATCAAAATTTGGAGCAGGTCCGGCAGCACTGACTAAGATACCCTTAAAAAGCATCATCATAAAAAAGAAACTAAACAGTTCCCAGCCATCGCCTGCTATGCGAGTATTTACAGAATCTATTAATCCATTCCAGTCCAAATCCAAAACCCAACCAAAGGAAATTTCTTTCCAACCATCAGGAATTACTTTTGCCAATGCTTCCGGAGAAACTTTGATAATAGCAATAATAGCAATAACAATAGATGCAATGGTCATAACAGTAAACTGGATTATTTCGGTGATTACGACACTAAACATACCACCCATCACAGCATATAATGCCGTGATTCCCATAAAAATAATAGCATATAAATCAGCTGATAAATCCCAGGGCATAAATACAACCGCAAATTTTCCAATACCTTTAAAAGCATAAGCGATCATGCCCACTACACTGATAAGTGCAAAAACAACAACACTGATATGCGAAAGATTCGCTCCCCTATCCTTACCAAAACGAAATTTTATCCACTCTGCACCGGTTAACACATTAGAACGCCTTAGCCACGTTGATAAAAAAACCATCAAAAATATTTGATTAAATACAGGCCATAACCAGGGAATCCAAACACCTTTCATTCCATAAACAAACAGTAAGTAAACTAACCACATAGTCCCGGTAATATCAAACATACCGGATGCATTTGAGACACCCAGCACATACCAGGGCATTGTTTTTCCACCAAGAAAATAGGAATCCAAATTTTTAGCAGCACGCTTTTTCAGAAAAAACCCAATTGAAATGGCTGTTACAAGATAAAGTGCAATAATTGATATATCAATCCAATGTATATTCATTTTAATTGTCTTCCTTACTAATTAACTTCTAAACGAATTACATGATACTGAATTATAATTGTATATTACGATTATTCTGCATTAATTTTACTTTTCCGTTCCTGCAATTCAATCTCTATAGTTTTCACCTGTTTTTCAGTCAGATTATAAAAAATAAGTGGAACAATACATATCGCCGCCATAACCGCAGGAATAATGCTTAACAACAGTCTAATACCAAATATAGATTCATCGGTTTGTGGCATATTTGCAACATATCCATAATATGTTAATATCCACATTGTAATAGCACCACCAATTGCAAAGCCACTTTTGCCCGCAATACCAACAGCCGAATAAAACAGTCCTGTAGCACGACGACCACTTTTCCATTCTGTATAGTCTATTGTATCAGCAATCATTGATAAAAACAACGGTATAGAAGGACCAGATGCTAAAGAAAAAATAATCTGTAATGCAAACAGTAGAACAATATCAGTCGGATCAGCAATAAAAAAGAGTGCCTGAGATATTACAATAATAATCAGAGAAACAATAAATAACATTCTTTTTCCCATTTTTCGGACTAACCAGTTTGTTGGCATCACACCAACTAAAACTGAAAATGTACCAGCAACCATAAATGCTGATGCTAACTCTTTGTTACCCACGTAATAATCAAAATAGTAAATAATTACAGAACTACGAATAGCCACATAAATCAAAAGGAATAAATTTGTTAAAAAAATTAAAAACCAATTACGATTTTTAAATAATTCTTTTATATCCAATTTAAGCGATGCTTCAATTTGTGGATCAGGTTTTACTCTTTCTTTAGTTGTAAAGAATGCTACGAGAAAAAAAATAAACGCAAACAGACCTAAAATAGCTACAGCCAATTGATAACCTCGGGCTTCATCGCCTTTACCCAGATATTCAACCATTGGTATCAGAAAAGCCTGCACAGCCAATCCAGCACCATAGGCAAACACCATACGATAAGAAGACACACTTGTACGCTCTTCAGAACTTGGAGACATTACACCAATTATTGAACCAAAAGGAACATTGATAGCAGTGTAAATAACCATCATTATCGTATAAGTGATATAAGCGTAAACTATTTTTCCGGTAACCGAGAGATCAGGAGTAGAAAACATAAGCACTGCCACAATCGCATAGGGTGCAGCAAACCATAACAGATAGGGACGAAAACTACCCCATTTTGTTCTGGTACGATCAGCAATAACCCCCATAATAGGATCATTAAAAGCATCGAAAAGCCGGACAACCAGAAACATAGTTCCAACTGCTGCTGCCGGTATTCCAAATGTATCGGTATAAAATACCGGTAAAAAGAACATTAATGTTTGCCATACGCTACTTGATGCAAAATCTCCCATACTGTATCCCATTTTCTCCAAAACAGAAAGTTTGCCGGAATTTTTTAAATTTGTCATAATACAACTACTCCTTTTTGTTTAATTTATTTATTTCAATTTATTCTATTTTATAATATAGGCCACAAAATTGGAACAGCCACAAAAGAAAAAACTATTGAATCTTTTTGTTTGCAACTGTTCATTTTTGTGGTTATCATCAATACTTCCTAAAATTATTCACAAAACTAAAACTGTCACAAAAGAAAAAACTATCAAATCTTCTTGTTTGTGGCTGTTCATTTTTGTGGTCATCATTAATACTTTCTAAATTATTCACAAAACTAAAACTGTCACAAAAGAAAAAACTATCAAATCTTCTTG
>JAOZSG010000192.1 GCA_029939785.1 Fidelibacterota bacterium
AAATAGTTCTGGTATCTTTTCCTTTTATGTCTAAAAAACCAGAAAAAAAACGTCCGGCATTAATTGTATCTCCTCAGAAATATAATGAAAGTAATAATGTCATTATTCTTCAGATTACAGGATCTAAAAACAGCAATAATACGATGGGATATGAAATAAAAGATTGGCATGATGCGAGACTCCTTTCCCCATCGATTATTAATATGAAGTTTGCAACTATTAAAAATTCAATAATAATAAAAAAACTAGGAAAACTATCTCAAAATGACATTAATATTTTTAAAAATTATCTTTAATAAAAGAGCAATATCAGAAAGTATCTAAATTATGAAAAAAATATTATCCTTTATACTGGTGTTAGTCATAGTCTCACCCCTTATGGCTCAATATGGGAAAAATAAAGTTAATTATGATAACTTTGATTGGAAATACATTCAATCTCAAAACTTTGATATATACTATTATGAAGGCGGAAGAGAACTTGCTGAATTTTCTGCTCCTATTGCAGAGGAACAAATAAAACGAATCTGTAATCTTTTTAATTGGCGATTAAGAAAACGTATTTCTTTACTTATTTATAATTCTCATAATGATTTCCAGCAAACAAATGTTACATTATCTCAACTCACAGAGGGCACGGGAGGATTTACAGAACTTTATAAAAATCGGGCTGTTGTTCAATTTACAGGTGATTATCATGCATTCTGGCATGTTATCAGACATGAACTATTACACGTAATTGTGAATGAAGTGATTTATGGTGGAAGTGTTCAAAATATTGTTTCAGGACGAATACGACTACGAATACCTCTATGGATGAATGAAGGTTTGGCCGAATATATTTCTTCCGGTTGGGATACGGATGCCGACATGATTATTCGTGATATTGCACTTTCAAACAATATTCCGCCTATTAAATATTTGAATTATTATTTAGCGTATAAAGGTGGTCAATCAGTTTATAATTTTATCGATGAAAAATATGGTACAGAGAAAATTGGTGAAATCTGGCAGCATGTCAAAAGTTATAAAGATGTAGAAAAAGGCTTTGAAGAGGCCATCGGTATGAATACTGAAGATTTAACAAAGGAATGGCATAAATGGGTTAAAAAATCCTATTGGACAGATATAGCAAAACGTGACGAAATAGATGATTTTGCTACTCAACTTACGGATCATGTAAAATTGCGAAATTATTTTAACTCAGCACCTGCAATCTCTCCAAACGGGACAAAAGTTGCGATTTTATCAAACAGAGAAGGTTATGTTGATGTTTACCTGATATCAGCATTTGACGGTGAAGTTATCGACAAAGTTCTTAAAGGGCAAAAAACTCCTGATCTTGAAGAATTAAAAATACTTACACCAGAACTCAGTTGGGCTCCAAATGGTAAAGACTTGGTTTTGGCAACTAAAAGTGGAAAACAAGATGCATTAATATTTTTAAATAGCGAAGAAAAAAAGAATAAAAAGGTTGATTTTGAAAATATAGAACAAATCTTTTCTCCTTCCTGGTCAAATGATGGAAAACACATTGTATTTATTGGATTAAAAGATGAACGTAGAGATCTTTACATTTACACATTAAAAAATAAAAAACTAACAAGATTAACAAATGATGCTTTTTCTGATTATGAACCGTCATGGTCTCAAGATGATAGAATAATCTATTTTGCTTCACAACGTGGATCTGCATCATCTGATTCACTTCCAATTAACAAACACATCTTCGATAACCTTGATTATCACCAATCAGATATTTTCTCTTATGATTTATCATCAAAAAAAATTACACGATTGACTGATACAAAATGGAATGAACATTACCCTATAAAAACCAATACACAAAATTCAATTATATATACATCTGACTTTAATGGAATATCAAATTTTTTCGTAAAAAATCTTGATACAAACGAAGACATCGCAATCACCAATGTTTTAACCGGAGTTTTTCAACCAAGTTTGTCAAAAGATGATACAAAATTGGTATTCGCCGGCTATGCAAATAGTGGCTGGGATGTATTTTCAATAAATAATCCTCTTGATCAGGTACAAAAGCCAAAAGAAATTCCACCAACCCGTTTCGCAAACCAACTATATGAAAAATGGGGAAAAGAACCCAAGGATTTTTTATTAACCTATCATCAAAAAACCAATCCAAATTCTCTTACTAATGATGCTGCAAATGAGAATTATTCAAATTTTATATTTAATCAAAGAAATATAGATATAGAAAGTGATATTTTTAAATCGTCAGTAGCAAAAAATGATTCTACATCAAATGATACTACAAACTTTAAAGATCAATCAGGAGAATATGTTGCAAATTCCTATAAAACAAAATACACATTGGATCTGGTTGATGTAAGAGCCGGATATAATACATTCTGGGGATTTCAGGGAACAACTGTATTTTCGTTTAGTGACGTACTAGGAAATCATCGGTTTGCCATTGGTACAGAAATGTATGTTGATCTGGAAAATAGCGACTATTATCTCTCATATCAATATTTGACTAAGCAGACGAATTATTCATTCACTGCTTTTCATTCCGCAAACTTTTATGCACAATCAATTTATACAATGTGGAAATGGCGTAATTATGGTGTTGATGTAACTATTTCCAAACCATTATCAATATTTAGCCGATATGAATTAGGAACAACTTTATATAATGTAGATCAATCATTAATAGATACTTATGCCGGAGTAAAACTTTATGAAAATGCTATCCATACAATTTTACCAAGGGCAGGATTTGTATATGATAATTCTTTATGGGGTTATTTAAATCCTATTGATGGAATTAGAGCAAGAGTTGACTTTGTATCAAGTCCAAAATATTCTTCAGGTAGTCTGGAATTTTATACTGCAAAAATAGACTTTCGTACTTATTTTAAAATTAACAGAGATTATTCTTTTGCTTTTAGATTTACCGGTGGATTAAGTGAGGGAGCAAATGCACAACATTTTTTCCTTGGTGGAGAGATGAACTGGTTAAATCAAAAATTTGCAAGAAATCATGATTTTACAAATACAAAGGAAATATTTTTTTCCGATTTTGTAACTCCACTCAGAGGTGCCCGGTATTATGAAAGAGTTGGAACAAGGTATTTTCTAACCAATTTTGAATTCAGATATCCATTCATCAAATATTTACAGCTTGGATTCCCTGTACCGATGATACTTGGTGGAATTCAGGGAATTACATTCTTGGATCTTGGAACTGCCTGGTTTGATATGAAGGACCTTCATCTATGGGGTCGCAATGACGATAGAGGTCTGTATCTCGATGATCTTGTAGGAGGTTTTGGGTTTGGAACCAGAGTATATCTCGGATATTTTGTATTGAAGATTGATACAGCATGGAGATTTGATCTCGATAGTGTATCGAAGCCAAAATATTATTTTTCACTTGGTCTGGATTTTTAAATCATATGATTGGGAATTGTATATTATTAAGTTGATTGAATATCTCGGAATATACGAATACTACCTTTCCCTTGTTTCCCTAATGATTTCTAAAATCTCTTCAACTGTAGGTGAAAGATCTATACTTTTAACATCTAACGGCGATTTTTCACATTTGTAAAGTTCAATTTTGAAAAGTTCACCATCCTTTCTTTTGATCAAAACTTCTCCCTCTTCTTTTACTTTATTTAAAACAGATGAAAAATTTTGTCTGGCTTTAGAATATGTGTAAGTAATCATTATTTTACCTCAATAGTTTTTATACCACTTTTAATAGCAATACTATTTAATTCTTTATCAAGAGTTATCAAGGGTGATTTATTTTGTATTGCACATTGTAAAAAATATGCATCATATGCATAAATATTGTATTGTTTTGATAATTGTAAGGAAGATTCCATGTTGATATCACAAAATTGAATAGGGATATTCTTATAATATAAAATTGCTAAACTTGCTGTATTATAATCAATTCTATTTCGTTTAAACATTGCTGAAAATGCATTCCCAATTTCCCAATGTAAAGAATCTGGTGCAATTAAAACTGAATTTTTTGTTAGTTCAATAAGTTTTGTTTTATGTTGTTCATTGGTAATTACAGCAATAATTACAGAGGTATCAACAACTATTTTCATTCATTCTCCTTTTCAATGTACAATTGTACATATCTAATTTAAGTACCTTTTCCCTTTTTATCAATAATGAATCAATAAAAACAGGAGTGTTCAATAGTTTTTCAAATTATTCTATTAGATTTGCTTTTTGATTCCAATTTTTTTTATTAAACTTTGGATGCTAAATTTGAATATAGACAGGATTAAATAAAATATATATAATCTTGAAAATCCAGTCTAAAAAAATGGTAGTATAAAAGTTTTATGAAAAAATGAAAAATTGAGACTCAAGTTCAAAAGAATGATTTGAGTCAGTGATATTGTATAAAACATCGCATTCTGAATTCCATTCGGCATTCGCCTTACGAAGTCCAGTCTGCTGAAAAGGGAGAAAATTATGGATGTATTTTCATGGAGTCATACTTTTTTAATGTACTTACGGGCAATAGGTTGGTCAATTGTTGCTTCAGTTGGTTTTGCTTTTGGTGTTGGATTAGCCTTAAAAGTTTTTGATAAACTATCTGTTTCTATTGATGAATGGGAAGAAATCAAAAATGGTAATATAGGTGTCGCACTGATTATGGTCTCATTGATTGTAATGGTAGGACTTTTGGTGTATAAAGTTATATAGTATAAAGCGGCAAAACTCCGAATTTATTTAGGATTTGGTTTACTTTTCAAATACATAAATTTGATTTGATGCTTTTCGCTTATCACTTTGTCCTATATATATTCATCTGATCGGGAATAATGGTTCCGGCAGAAATGAGAGTTTGTAAACCTTCTTCTACAGGTAGATTTGAAGGAACAATATCAGTTTCAGGCAGGAATATCATCCAACCTGATGTAGGATTTGGAGTAGTAGGAACAAAAATGCTATAAAATTTTGTTCCATCTTTTCCCAGAGTATTTCCGGTAACAAAGCCCATTGACCAGATACCTTTTCTCGGGAATTCAAAAAATACAACTTTTTCAAAACCGGTTGAGCTAAATTGAAAAGCATCCAAAATCTTTTTGCTGGTATTGTAAACTGTTCTTATAATAGGAATTCTATCCAGCAAATTTTCAAAATACCGAAAAATGGATTTCCCAAGCAAGTTGGTTGTAAGAATTCCTAAAAGATATATCAGAAAAATTCCTGCAACAACTCCAAGTCCGGGTACAATATATCCAAGATACTTCTCCTGAAGCGGAGTGAGTAAAGGTCCAACTATATTATTAAAGAAAGATAAAAACATTTTAAGAAAATATACTGTAAGGATAATAGGTATTGATGCAAATATTCCTGCTAAAAATTTTCTTTCAACAGATTTTTTAAATTTATTCCAATGTTTTAACATTTAGCGATTCCATTATTAATTATAACAAGTTGAAAATGATATTTTAAGTACTAAATTTAAATATGTTTTTTAACTCATGCAATATAGATTTGTATTGTATTAAATATATATAGAATATTAAATTTTATGATGGGAAAAATTATTAAATATATTTTAAATTTCATTAATCTTACTTTATTTTTATGTATTATTAACACATCATTGTTTTCTCAGAACAAAACAGCCCTGGTTTTAAGTGGTGGAGGAGCGAGAGGTTTTGCTCATATTGGAGTATTAAAAGCCTTGGAAGAAGTAGGTTGGTATCCCGATTTGATTGTAGGAACAAGTATGGGTGCAATCATCGGAACAATGTATTCCTGCGGGAAAACTCCTGATGAAATTGCGAATTATATTAAAGATACAAAGTGGCAAAGACTTCTTACCAAAAAAAATTATCGTGAAGTAGAATCTGTTTCGCAAAAACGTATCGAAATACCAGCAATATTTGCATTACGAATCGACAAAGATTTTAAGGTATTTTATCCTAAGTATTTACTTTCCACACAAGGTATCTCAGACAGATTGTTTCCCATTACACTGGCTCCTGAATTTTATGCAAAAAGCAACTTTGATAGTTTGGCAATTCCGATTAGAATTGTTGCTACAAATATTAAGTCCGGTAAATCTATTGTATTTAAAAAAGGGAATATTGCCCGTCTTCTATCAGGCAGTTCTGCTTATCCAATTGTATTATCACCTGTAAAAATAGATTCCATGTTGTTGGTGGATGGAGGAATATCAAATAATGTTCCTTGTGATATTGCTGTTAACGAAGGTGCTGATTTTATTGTTGCAGTTGATATGTCTAGCAGAATCAGCAATATTGAAGATCAATTATCTACAGCTGCTTATATGGATCAAACAATTAATGCTTTGTCCTATTATTCGGACATCAGGAATCTTCATCTTGCTGACGTATTAATTCGTCCAGATGTAGAGCAAATTTATTCAGGTGATTTTGATTCTGTTGATGTCCTAATAGAAAGTGGATATCAGGCTACAAAAAACAAATTAGATATCATTCTACAAAATAAAAATAATAAAAATAAACCATCTAATTTTTATAATACATGTATGACAAATCTTGACAGTATGATTATAAAAGATATTGTATTTAACAATACAGGCAATACAAGAAAACACGTTTTAAAAAGGGAAATTGAATTAAAAAAAAATAAATATTGGGATATGAAAAAAGCCCGAAAAAGTGTGAAAAACCTTTTTAGTACCGGGCTTTACAGTAATGTTGATATAGGTCTTGAACAGGTTTCTGATGATAGTCTTGATATAATCTTTGATT
>JAOZSG010000193.1 GCA_029939785.1 Fidelibacterota bacterium
TTCTCTTTTTCCGATTCCAATATCATTTGGTCCGAGAAAGATAGCATGCCCACCAAGCTGAGTCATTCCCGTTTCAAAAGAAACACGGGTACGAGCAGATGGTTTCGCAAAAATCATCGCCAGAGTTTTGTTTTTCAGGGGAAGATATTCTTTACCACTTTTTACTTTTGCTTTTACTTTTGCAGCAATTTGAAATGTTTCTTTGATTTCTTCGGTTGTAAAATCTGTTATATGTATAAAATGTTTAGGCATATTTACTTTCCTTTTTATTATAAAATATATTTACTCAAATCTTTATCATGAATAATATCTGATAATTTTTCTTTTACCATTTTACGGCTAATTACAACTTTTTGTTTACCATCTTCTGGTACATTAAATAATATATCTTCCAGCAATGTCGAAAGAATTGTGTGCAATCTTCTTGCACCAATGTTTTCCATTCTTTCGTTTGCTTTCGCAGCAAGAACAGCTATCTCTTCCACCGAACCTTCATCAAATTCCAAATCAACATCTTCTGTTGCAAGTAATGCTTTATACTGTTTTAAAAGTGCGTTTTTAGGATTTTTTAAAATCTTTATAAAATCATCTTTATTAAGACTTGAAAGTTCCTGACGAATTGGAAAACGTCCCTGGAGTTCAGGAATAAGATCAGATGGCTTAGTCATGTGAAAGGCTCCGGCAGCAATAAAAAGGATATGATCGGTTTTTACTACTCCGAATTTTGTTTGTACATCTGAGCCTTCCACTATTGGAAGAATATCTCTTTGTACACCTTCTCTCGAAACATCCTGACCTTTTCCGCCATATTCACTGTTTTTTGCTATTTTATCAATTTCATCCAGAAAAATAATTCCCGATTGTTCTACACGCCTAACAGCTTCTTTTTTGATAGCTTCCATATCTATCATCTTTTGAGCTTCTTCTACTTTAAATATCACACGTGCTTCTGCTACAGTCACTCTTCTTTTTTTCTTTTTTTTAGGAAATGCATTTCCAAGCATTTCAGAAATATTTAATCCCATTTCTTCCATTCCAACAGGACCAAATATTTGCATTCCGGAAACACCTCCTTCGGATACAATGATTTCAATAACTCTATCTTCCAAACTACCATTATCAAGCATTGCACGAAATTTTTCTCTGGTTTTTGACAAAGACGTGTCACTTTCTTCATCTAAACCGGTTTTTTTAACCGGAGGCAATAATTCATCTAAAATTCGTTCATTTGCCATTTGCATTGCTTGTTTTTCTACTTCTCTTATTCTTTCTGCTTTGACCATATTTATAGAAATGTTCGCCAGGTCACGAATCATAGATTCGACATCCCTGCCAACATACCCAACTTCAGTAAATTTTGAAGCTTCTACTTTCAAAAACGGTGCATGAGCAAGGTTTGAAAGTCGCCTGGCAATTTCAGTTTTGCCCACTCCTGTTGGGCCGATTAGAATGATATTATTTGGCATAATATCATCTTTAATATCACCTTCTACGTTTTGACGTCGCCATCTGTTACGAAGTGCAATAGCAACTGCTTTCTTAGCTTTTTGTTGGCCAATAATATATTCATCAAGTTTTGCTACTATTTCTTTCGGGGTTGATTCCCCTTTATTTAAAAGTTTTTTATTCATTTTAAAGCTCTATTATTGAAAAGTTATTATTTGTATAAATACAAATTTCTGATGCTATCCTAAGTGATTCCTCAACTACTTCTTTTGCAGATAAATCACTATATTTCATTAATGCTCTTGCTGCTGCGGTAGCATAAGGTCCACCTGAACCAATAGCAAGAATATCATCATCAGGCTCTATTACATCGCCTGTTCCTGATATTATTAATAATGTTTCTTTGTCCATTACTGCAAGCAGAGCTTCCAATCGTCTAAGATATTTATCAGTTCTCCATAATGTCGCAAGCTCAATAGCTGCACGTCTTACATCACCATTGTACTGCTCAAGTTTACCTTCAAACTTTTCAAAAAGTGCAAAAGCATCTGCAGTAGCACCGGCAAATCCGATCATAATTTTGTCATTATAAAGCTTTCTGACTTTCCTGGTTTTATGCTTCATGATAGTGTGGCCCTGAGTTACCTGACCATCACTACCAAGTGCAACTTTTCCATTTTTTTTTATTCCTACAACTGTTGTTGAGCGAATTTTTTCAATATTTCCCATTTTTGTAATTCTATATTCTCCTATTATTTTGATGAATTTAAATATTTAAAGAATTCATTATCAGTAGATAATATCAAACTTGTATTTGAATCTATTGCCTTTTCATAAGCAGTTAAGGTTCTTAAAAATGCATAGAATTCCCTGGAATCTGTAGATTTATTATAAGCAGTAGCATAAATATTTAATGCTTTTGCATCAGCATTTCCTTTAGTTTCCTGTGCTGTTTTATAAGCTCCTGACATAATCTCTTTAATTTTCTGATTAGTCTTACCAATAATTCTTTGTTTTTCACCCTGCCCAATTGCTCGGTATTTTTCTGCAATTCTTCTTTGTTCTGATATCATTCTATCAAAAACTTTTTTCTGAACATCTTTATTATAATTGATTCTTTTAAATCTGAAATCAACGACAGAAATACCAAGTTCCAGTTCATTTAATTTTTTTTGAACCTGTGCTAAAACATTTTCAGTTATTTGTGTTCTTGCACCATCAACAAATTCATCTCTGGATTCATTTGCAATGTTTATCTCATTAGCATCTCCAAATTCAATTATATTCATTTTCCTGTCAGTACTTTTCACAATTTCCGGCATTGTTCTACTGGCAACTTCATCTCTTACATGACCATCAAGTAAATCATCAAGTCTTGAATGTGCAGTATTTTCTGTTTTTACAGCTTTATAAAATTTTAATGGATCAGTAATTTTCCATCTTGCAAAAGTATCGATAAAAATATATTTATTATCTTTTGTTGGAATTTCCTGAGGAGAACCATCCCATTCAAGAACTCTTTTGTCAAACTTAATAACTTTCTGAATAAACGGTACTTTAAACTGAATTCCGGCATCTACATATTTATCTCCTATCGGTTCACCAAACTGTGTAATTATTGCTTGTTCAGTCATATTTAATATAAATACAGAGTTAAGCCCAATGATAATTACTATAATTAGAAATATTAAAAAACCTACACTTTTCCCTTTCATTTCAAGACCTCCTTTCCAGATAAATTCAATAATGGTAGAACCGTATTTTTCAGATCCTTATCAACAATATATTTTTTATCTATTTTCTCATAAACTTGTTCCATAGTTTCGAGATATAATCTTTTTCTGGTTATATTCTTTGCTTTTACATATTCTGAAAAAACTGATTCAAAAAGATTTGCATCACCTTCAGCTCTATTTGTTCTGTTAATAGCATACCCTTTTGCTTCCTGAAGAATTTTTTGTGCTTCTCCTTCCACTTTATAAATCTCTTTATTGTAGATACGCTGTGCTTCATTGATTACTGTTTCCTGTTCCTGTTTTGCTCTATTCACTTCATTGAATGAATCTCTCACAGGTTCAGGTGGTAATACTTCTTTAAGTTGTACAAGTTTGATACTAATACCAATCTTATAACTATCCATTATATCCTGCATTTTTTCTTTTGCAATATTTGCAATCTGAACTCTTTCTACCTGAAGTGTCTCATGAAAAGATCGATCTCCAATGACCTTTCTCATTACTGATTCACTTACATTACGAATTGTTCCCTGTACATCTCTTACATTAAAAAGTGCAGCGACCGGATCATCAATCCTATATTGAACAATCCATTTAACATCAGATATTTTCATATCACCATTTAATATCCAGGCTTCATCAGTGTAAACACCAGAAGAATACCTGCTTTTTACTCCCGCACTCAAAGTACGAAAACCAAACTCTTCTTTATATTGGTAATCAACTTTCACTTTATAGAGTTTGTCCACATTCCATGGAATTTTCCAGCGTAATCCTGGATTTGAAGTATGATGGAATTTACCTAATCGTACCACAACTCCTCTCTCATTCGCATCTACTGAATAAAATGATGTTACTGCAGTAATTATGATAACTATTGCGATAAATCCAAATATCACCATCCAAAAACTAGAGGATGAAATTTCAAATTCGTTTTCTCCAACCTTCACTTTTTTCCAAGCCATGTCTTATCTCCTATATTTTTCTTCTCAATCTTGCGACTGGAATATTTAATTGTTTCCTGTATTTCGCGACGGTTCGTCTTGCTACAGGAAATCCTGCATATTTTAATAATTCAGATAATTTGTCATCGCTGTAAGGTTTTTCCTTATTTTCATCATCACAAATTTCCTGTAATTTATTTTTAATAATTCTTGTAGATATTTCTTCGCCATAACTATTCATCAGACCTTCATTAAAAAAGAATTTTAATTCATAAATTCCGGAATAAAGTTGTACATATTTTCCATTAGTTACCCTGCTTATGGTTGATATATCCATTTTTACTATATCTGCAATATCCTTAAGAATCATTGGTTTCAATGGTTGACTATTGTCTTCAAAAAATTGTTTTTGTTTTTCTATAATTGCATTCATAACCCGAATCATTGTAACTCTTCTTTGATGAATTGCCTGGATAAACCAATTTGCCATATCTACTTTTTTCTTTAGATAAAATTTAGTATCATTATCTACTTTTTTCTTTTTCTTCAACATATCAAGATAACTTGAATTCAATCTCAACTCTGGGATTCTGGAGTCATTTATTTCTATTATATATTCACCATCCATTTTATTAACAATTAAATCAGGGACAATATATCCAGGATCTTCTGAATCTATCGCATTTCCAGGTTTAGGATTAAGTCTTAGAATTATATCCTGTGCCAGAGAAAGTCTTTCTTTTTCCCAGCCTAATTTACTCAAAATTCGTTGAAATCGCCTATTAGCAAAATCATCAAAATGATCTCGTATCAAAATAATTGCATCTTCGATTTCTATACTTTTTTCACTACTATGGATTAACTGAATATAAAGACATTCTCTCAAATCACGAGCACCAATACCCAGTGGATCAAGTCCTTGTATCTGCTTTAGTACTTTATTAACACTCTCTTTGGATTCACTTAAAGTCATCGCAATATTTTCTACAGGAAGAGTTAGATATCCTTTATCATCAAAATTCCAGATAATCTCACGGGCAATTCTTTCTTCAGATTCATCTAAATGTAATAATTTAAGTTGATCAATAATTTCTTCCGCAAATCCTGTAACATCGGGTTGAATCCATTTTATTTCCTGCTTACTTTTATCATATTCCCTTTTGGGTTTGAAGTCATCATTTTGTGGCAGGATATCTTCCCAGTCAATATCATCTTTTTCGTTCTCTTCTTTTTCTTTATCTTTTGTAGTCTCGTCTTCCTCTAAAACAGGATTTTGTTCCATTTCCTTTATAACTCTGGCTTCTAACGATAGTGTCGTTAATTGCAGAATGGTGGATTGTAATATTTGCTGCGGAGTTAGTTTTAACTCCTGAGACAATTTTTGAATTTGAGATTGATTTAATTGCATTATCTTTCCAATGTAAAACTGTTACCTAAGTATAGTCGTTTAGCTTCTTCATCATTTGCTAAGAAATCTGAAGTGCCTGTTTTTAAAATACGCCCTTCAAATAATAAATATGCTCTGTCAGTTATTGACAAAGTTTCATGTACATTATGATCTGTTATCAGAACTCCAATATTTTTTTCTCTTAAATTTATAATAATTTTCTGTATATCTTCAACTGCTATTGGATCAACACCAACAAAAGGTTCATCAAGTAATATAAAATCCGGATTTGTTACTAATGCTCTTGTGATTTCTGTCCTTCTTCTTTCACCACCTGATAAAGTATATGCTTTACTTTTTCGAATATGCCTGATTGATAATTCATCAAGTAATCTTTCCAATCGCTCTTTTCGCTCTTTTTTACTAATATTCAAAAATTGAAGAACAAGCATGATATTTTCTTCAACGGTCAGTTTTCTAAAGACAGATGCCTCCTGGGCAAGATACCCAACTCCCATTCTCGCTCTTTTAAACATCGGCAGATTTGTTAGATTTGTTTCATTAAGAAAGATATTTCCCTGATTTGGTCGTAACATACCGGTAACCATTCTAAATGTTGTAGTTTTTCCTGCTCCGTTTGGACCAAGTAATCCTACAATTTCACCCTTTGCTACTTCCAGTGATACATTTTTGACTACTTCACGTTTACCAAACTTTTTGAAAAGTCCTTCTCCACGTAAAACTTTTCTTTCAGTATTCTGACTATTCATTTTCTTTTTTAATTTCTTCCAATTCTCTTTTTGTAACACCGGCAGGTTTTAATATAACCCAATTTTCAAGACCGGCATCTGACTCAAATCCAATTCCTGTTAATGTATCTAATTCTGACACAAGTTTAACTAAAGTATCTGATATTATTTTTTCTTCATCTTTAATCCACTGTAATTGCTCGGTATATAGCGTAATTCCGCTATCAGATATTACTACAACATTACCATAAGCATAAAGATTATTTTTTATTTCGTCAACTTCTGCCCTTTTACATAAAAGATGCGATGTATTAACACCAAATTTATCAAAAAAATCAACGTGTACCTGCTGATCCATAAAAGTTAGCTGTTTATTGTTAAATTTCCAAAGATGTCCTGATTTTACAATAGCTCTATTTAAGCCGTTTCGGGAAATAACAATGGTAGAATTCCAACTTTGATGATCAGGAATATCCTTTTTTGTTTCAATT
>JAOZSG010000194.1 GCA_029939785.1 Fidelibacterota bacterium
AATAAACATATTACTTTTCACAATACTCTCCAACTAATTAAATATTTCATCTTTGTTTTATATTTTCTCAAATATAAAAGAGAATAATTTATCAAAAACAGATTTTTTCGCACCGTGTAAATCTACTAATTCTAATCTCATATCCTGTATCCCTTTTTGCAATACAATATCACCAATTTCCATAGATTTATCCTGATCAATATTAAAAGTAATCGTTTGGTTATCAATTGTCAATCTCATCTTTGCTTTATTTGCTATTGTAGATTCATGATTTAATGTAATTTTATATTTCCCTGCATTCAACACATTAAGTTTATATTCTGTAAAATCATTTACTTCAATCCAATTTGTAGTGTAACTAATAGTAGTTTTTATATTCGAACTCTGATCCCAGGCACCATAAGCATAGACTTTGCTTTGTTTCTCACCACCAATCTGAAAAATCGGCATTTGGAAAGAAGTTTCCTCATCAAGAATACTCTTCCACCAGGATTTTAATTGCCCTTTCATTTCTCGCGAAATTTTCAAATTATCTCTAATAATATTATTTAACTGCATTGGATCATTATCTATATCGAATAATGCATAACCATCAACCAAATCAGCAATCACTGTCCCCGGATTTTTCAGAAGTTTATACTTTTCATTTTGTACTGATATTATCTGTTCATCATATTTTAATATTTCGGCTTTTTTATCCTTAGGAACCGGTCTGTACTCATCTTTGATTCCTTCCGGTGTCCAGGGTTTATCCGAAGGTGGCCAGCCCGGATTTGCATAATTGAAAGATAATTTTGGCGTAAGACTCTCTGTATTTCCGTATAAATATTCTTTTATACTTCTCCCATCGAGTGATTTGGAAAGTCCCTTTGTAATCCCGGCAAAATCTAAAATTGTTGGATAAATATCACAAATATCAACTAAGCGTTTTACTTCATTTGACTGAAATTTATCAGGCCAGTTTATAAATAAATTTGATCGAACTCCATTTTCCCATGTATTACCTTTATGTCCCTTCAATTTATTGACATACCGTATCTTGCGATCTTCATCAGTTAACAAACCATTATTTACTGCAGGACCATTATCAGAAAAAAACATTACAATGGTATTTTCTCTTAATCCTCTTTTATCCATTTCAGATAACAATCGTCCAATCTGGCTGTCCATAAAATCAATCATAGCATACAAAATTGATAGATTTCTACTTAAACCTTTTTGTGTATATTTTTCTACTAATTTTTCAGGGGCATCAAGTGGAGAGTGACAATTCATCAAAGAGAGATAAGCAAAAAACGGCTGATTGGTTTTCATGAAATCCAATGCATAATCAACAATTACTTCTGTTCCCCATTTTTTATGTTCAACATGCTTACCATTTAACTTACCGTAACTATTTCTATGTTGGTATAATTTTGCTTTATAGGATTCATCGAAACCACGTTGCCATGGAAGGTATCCATCAGTTCCCCCACTATGCCATTTCCCCCACATTCCAGTCTTATATCCCTTATCTTTAAGTTCTTCGGCGATTGTTATTTCATTAAGATTCAAATAATCTTTTCCACCATTCACATGAGAAACTCCAGTTCGGAGAAAATGTCTCCCAGTTAATAAACTCGCTCTTGATGGAGCACAAACAGGATTAACATAATATTTTGAAAATCTTACAGAATTTTCAGCAAAATTATCAAGATTTGGTGTTTCAATTATTTTATTCCCATTGAATGACAGATCATCCCAACCCATATCATCAGCAAAAATGATCACAAAATTTGGCTGAGATTTCTTGGCACATGATGGTATAATAGTCGAAAGTGAAAGTAAAACACCTCCTAAACCGGCAGTTCTAATAAATTCTCTTCGCTTCAAAACATTCTCCTTTGTTAAACAAATCAATGTAAATAATACTGTTATGTACTATACTAAAATATAAATTATTCATTAAAACTTTAAAAGAACATTCTTTATAATATATTATATAAAAATCTAAAACTTATCTTTTGTAAATTTATTACTTTTACTATATATTTCAGACCAGTATATAAAAGTATAAATATTGGAACAATCTATGACATATTTTAAACCAGTTAATCCAAAAGCAACTCCTGAAGTAAAAGCATTACTCAAATTTCTATATGAGATAAAAGGAAAATACATACTTTCAGGTCAGCATAATTACGTTAGTTCCAGATCAAAATGGACAGAACAAATTAAAGAAATGACAGGTCAACTACCAGCTGTATGGGGTGGTGATTTTGGATTTTGTTACAAAGGTGACAATCCCCAAGAGTATCAACATTGCGGACCTATGAACCTTACCGATCCATCTGAACCCGTGGCTTATAACAATATAACACCCGAATCAGGGCGTGAAATATTACTTGATGAAATTGAAACCAAACATAAACAAGGGCATATCATCACATTGATGTGGCATTCCTGTTTTCCACCGGATGAAAATTATTGTGATTATTCTGATCTTTGGACTTGGGATCGCCGTCCTGATAAGAAAACCTGGGAAGAGTTAACAACACCTGGTACTGAATTATATGCAAAATGGGAAAAGGGTGTGGATCTTATTTCAGGGTATTTAAAACGATTACAGGAGAAAAAAATTCCAATTATATGGCGGCCTTATCACGAGATGAACGGGCTCTGGTTTTGGTGGTGTTTTCAAAAAGGTGAGCAAGGATTTGCTAAACTCTATAAAAACCTATACAACAGAATGGTAAAACATCATAAACTTAACAATCTGATATGGGTATGGAACACCAATGCTCCGAGAGATATTCCCGGTGATGAAGCTTATGAATACAAAGATTTTTTCCCTGGTATTGATTATATTGATGTACTGGCTGCTGATGTTTATTCTGATGATTACAAACAAAGTCATCATGATGATTTATTAAAATTAGCTGAAGGTAAACCAGTTTCTCTGGCAGAAGTTGGCGGACTTCCTGATGTAAATATCATTGATGAACAACCGCAATGGACATGGTTTATGGTATGGGGAAATTATATCATTGGAGCCAATGATCCTGAGCGAGTGAAACGTGTTTATGATTATGATAAAGTGCTAAACCTTGAAAATATTAAGAATGAAACCGGTTTAGATTGGAAAGTTATTAAAAAATAATCATAGTGTCTTCTTGTACCTCATTACAGCAAGATTTAACATAACAAATCCAAGACCAATGAGAGAGAAAAATTCCTTTGAAATATCCAGAAATCCACTTCCTTTCAAAAGTATCATTCTGTTAATTTTCAGAAAATAAAATATTGGATTGAATTTATTCAATACCAAAGCCCAATTTGGCATACTCTCGGTAGGTGTAAACAGTCCACTCATCAAAATAAAAACCATCATGAAAAAATATGATACCAGCATTGCCTGTTGTTGAGTATCATTCATAGTTGAAATAAATAAACCGATTCCTAGCACTGAAATCAGAAAAGCGGTAACACATAAAAATACTAATGGAATAGAACCTTCAATGGGAATATCAAACAATAGTTTTCCTATTACTAATCCAAAAGCAAATTCAAATAATCCAATTATAAGAAATGGAACTAACTTTCCAATTATGAATTGATATTTATTAATTGGTGTAACATTTAATTGTTCAATTGTTCCGATTTCTTTTTCTCTAACCACATTCATTCCTGATAAAAAAATCCCAATAATCGTGACTAAAATTACCAAAATACCAGGTACCATAAAGGTTTTATAATTTAATTTTGGATTATACCAATAAGAAGTTTCTATATTAATTTGCTCCGGAATTTTCCATGGTTTGATGTTTGGTACTAACTTTCCAATCATTAGTGATTGGTTATAATTTTTTATTATCATCGATACGTAACCGGTAATCAATCCAGCAGCCCGACCATTAACAGCATCAACTTCTACATCTAAATCAACGACGCCTTCACGGATTAATTTTCTCTCAAATCCATTAGGAAAGTGAAGAAATACTTCGGCTTCATTTTTCTCAATTTTCTTATAGGCTTCTTCAATCGAAAATGATTTACCAATTACATTAAAAAAATCTGATCCGATAAATTTCTCAATAATTTCTTTTGATGTGGTGGATAAATCATTATCAACAAACAAAATATCAATATTTTTCATCTCAAATGTTGCAGCATTTACTAATATTATCATTTGAATAATTGGCACTGCAAAAATGATAGGCAACATTCCCTTATTTCTAAATATTTGCAAAAACTCTTTTTGTATAATAAATAAAATAATTCTCATATTTTTCCTTATTCTAGTCTTGATTTAAATCGTTTAATACTAATAGCCAGCAGCACAATTGTCATAATAGACAATACTAACACTTCTTTCCAAATCAATCCTATTCCGGATCCTTTTAACATTATGTCTTTTGCACAGATCAAGAACCATTTCGCCGGAACAATGTTTGATAATATCTGAAGAATAACAGGCATATTGTCTATCGGGAAAATGAATCCGGACAAAAGCATAGTTGGTAATACCAGAGCAACTGCTGAAATCATCATTGCTGTTAACTGACTATTCACAACTGTTGAAATAAAAATTCCCAGGGATAAGGCCGTTAAAAGATATATAAAAGTAACAGATAACAGAAGGAATTCACTCCCAATTACCGGAACTTCAAAAACCATTTTTCCAATTTGAATAATAAATACAGCATCCAGAAAGGCCAAAAAGACATAGGGAATAACTTTCCCAACTATTATTTGCAGTGGCCGAAGTGGAGAAACCAATAGAATTTCCATACTCCCCATTTCAGATTCTTTTGTCAATGATATTGAAGTCATCATAGCACAAATCAACATCAATATCATAGCCATAATCCCGGGAACAAACATATATACACTTTTAAGTTCAGAATTATATAACATTTGTGGTTTTATCTCAATTCGCATGGGACTTGTAGCAAAAGGTTTATTTACTCTAATAAAATCTTTTACAATGGCCTGAGTATAATTAGTAAGAACGACTGCAATATTTGGATCCGAAGCATCACTTATAATTTGAAGATTTGCAACTCTTTCCTTTTTCAGATTCTTACCAAAATTATTTTCAAAAATTATTACCTGCTTAACATCACCCTTTTTAAAACTTTTCTCAATTTCATTATGAGATTCAATAGTGCTTGCTAACTTAAAATAACCTGAAGATAAAATTTTATCAGTTAATTTTCTGGAAATTTCATCTTTTGATTTATCCCAAATTGCTATTTTGGCATCACTTATATCAGTTGTAACTACGTAACCAAATAATAACAACTGAATTACAGGCATAGCAAATAAAATTATCAAAGTTCTGGGATCGCGAAATATATGGAAAAATTCCTTTTTAATAAATTCTATAAATGATTTCATATTATTCCTGTCTTTTTAATTTACTATCTTTGATAAAATTCCCCGCACCTCGCACCCCGCACCCCGAAACTCGCATCAAACCTCATTCCTCGCCAACTTAATAAATACCTCATCCATATTTTTAGATTCATATTTTTCTTTCAAATTTCCAGGTGTATCCAAAGCAACAATTTTACCGTCAACCATTATTGAAAGCCTGTTACAATATTCCGCTTCATCCATATAATGAGTTGTCACAAATACAGTGATTCCATCTGAAGCAGCTTCATATATCATTTCCCAAAACTGTCTTCGTGTGACCGGATCTACACCACCGGTTGGTTCATCCAGAAATACGATTTTTGGTTTATGAATTATTGCCGTAGAAAAAGCAAGTTTTTGTTTCCAGCCTATAGGTATGTCTTTTAAAAATGTATTTCGGACATGCTCAAGATTCAATTTTTCCAATAAAAAGCCGATTCTCTCTTTAATCTCTTTTCGTGACAGTCCATACACACCACCATAAAATCTAATATTTTCATAAACGGTCAAATCATTATACAATGAAAATTTCTGACTCATATATCCTATATTTTTTTTTACAATTTCTGGCTGTGTAAATATATCAAAACCGGCAACCTCAGCTTCACCGGAAGTCGGAGTTAACAATCCACATAATTGTTTAATAGCAGTTGTTTTCCCTGCACCATTTGCTCCAAGAAAACCAAAAATTTCTCCTTTTTCAACTGAAAATGTAAGATTGTCATTGGCTACAAAATCACCGAATTTTTTGACAAGGTTTTTTACCTTTATAATTTGGGAGTGGGGGGTTTGGAGTGGGGAGTTTGGAGTGGAGAGTGGAGAGTTGGGAGTTGTTGTCATGAGTTTTTTCCTTTTGAAATTGAAGTAAACAATGCCAATAATTCATCAGATTCTTTATATATCATATCAAATCTATTTTCATCAACATCAAAAATTGCTTTAATTATTTCAAGCCAATAAAATGTTTCACTAGTTTTACTTTCAAGATTATCAGGTAATATTCTCATAAATCGAATAATTTCAATTGCAAATTTTTTTGTTCGCTGTTCAAGCATTTCGGCAAACTCTCTATTATTCATAATCATTTCCATTCTTATCACTAGTCATTCTGTGTACTTCAATAGACTCAGTTTAAAACTCTATCGAAAGGTACTCAAAACTTTATCAATCTGATTTTCAATTTTCAACCATTGTACTCCGATATACATTTCGACGGGCTCAATGTGACAGAGCTTTAATTTTCATTTTTTTATAGAATTTTTGATACTACCTATTACTAACTCTCAACTCTCAACTCCTTACTCATCAACTCAATAAAACAATCCTCAATACAAGGTTTAATCTTAT
>JAOZSG010000195.1 GCA_029939785.1 Fidelibacterota bacterium
TTCGGTAAACAATCAAAATGATCTTGTTCTATTTTAAACATTTTTCCCTTTATCCTTTTTGCTATAATTAAACATCACATATTTTTAATCATTATTTTTATTAATTTCTAATTATTTTTTTCTATTTTATCAAGTTAATAATATCTGTTCTCGTATATTTATTATTAATAATTAACCAGTATTAAATTGCTGAAATTTCTAATAAACGCCTCTGTTTTTACGATATTTATATTAGAGTTTTTGAAAATATATGAACAATACTAATTAAATGGAAAAACTAATGAATATCAAACCAAAACCAAACAAAAATACAGGAAATGGTGTTGGTGATGATTTAATTCAATATTATCTTGATACACTTAAACAAATAAAAAATTCCAGAAATCAGGAATTTCGATCCATACATGCAAAAATTAATACTAAATATTTTGATCAACCAAAGATCTACTCAATCATCATTAACAAAATGTTAAATAAACTTTAAACTACCTTGTTTATAAAACCTGTTTATATTAACATTCTTCCATAAATCAATTTTCTGTTAAATAGGAATGCTATTATGTTTCATGTAAAATTTGTTGTAATTATTATTTTGATTAATTTTTTTCCGTTATTTGGTAATATTAATCAGAATAATGATTATTTCAACCAATCAACACAATTTCACTTTGCGTTTTATATGGGTATGATTGCTGCTTCTGAATATGGATATGATGCCAAAGAAAAAGATTATAAAATGGGATATACTTGTGGTGTCTCAACAATAAAAAGAATTGCAGATAATTTTCATTTCCGTTTTGGAATGTACTATTCTCAAAAAGGTTATCGAAATCGTGTTGATACCGGAAATGATAACAATAGAGAAATTACAATTTATTCACTTCATTCAAACTATTTTGAATTACCGGTTGGATTTCAATTTTTTATGCCCATTAATCAATACAATACAAACTGGTATTTTCAAATTTGTCCTGCCTATAATATCGATGCAAGATCAAAAATGAAAAAAGACGGAGTATCAAAATATACAAAAATTAACATTATAAACAATTTTGATTTTGGTGTTATTTGTGGAATCAATCTAATGTTATATAAATCATTTATCCTGGATTTGAAATCAAATATTGGATTGAATTCCATTATAGACACGCCAAATCCTCCATCTTTAAAAAACATTACTTTTTCACTATTACTTGGGTATGTTATATAACTCTTCCTTGTTTTACATTCTTTTTTATTTATTAATATATCCATTCTTAGTATATTACTTAAATGGAATATTAAATAAACCAAATAATGAAAGGTAAAAATATGAGACCTGTATGTGTTATAATTCGTGATGGCTGGGGGATAAATGAAAATAAAAAAAATAATGCTGTATATTCAGCTGATACTCCTGTTATAGATTCTTTATTGAAAAAATATCCCTGGTCAAAATTAAAAACATCCGGTGAGGCTGTCGGTTTACCTGAAGGTTTTCAGGGTTCCAGCGAAGTAGGTCACCTTAATATGGGGGCCGGTAGAATTGTAGTGCAGGAATTGAAAAGAATTGATGATGGAATAAAAGATGGCTCTATTTTTAGAACATTGAAATGGAATTCCATTATATCCGATTGGAAAATCAACAACTCATCTCTGCATTTATTAGGACTGCTCCAGGACGAAGGAGTTCATGCTCACATGCGGCATTTATTTACAATAATGCGTCAAGCAAGGAAAGAAAACCCTTCAGGTAAAATTATTATTCATCCCTTCCTTGATGGACGAGATACCCCTCCAAGAAGTTGTGAAGTATTTATCAAAAAATTAAAAGATGTTGTATCTGAAGTTGGAAATTGTATTATTGGTACAGCTATGGGTCGATTTTATGGAATGGATAGAGGAGCAAAATGGAAAATTACAGATAAAGCTTTTCATTGTATTGTAAATGCAGATGGCAAAAAATCAGAAGATATTAATATTGCAGTCAAAAATTCATATTTAAATGACAAAACACCAGACAACACAGAAATGGTTGATGAATATATACCTCCTTTTATTTTTGGTAGTTACTCAGGCGTTAAAGATGGCGACTGCATAATACATACAAACTATAGACAAGATCGTGCAATACAATTAACTAAAGCTTTTATTGATTCTGATTACCCTGGAAAATTGACCAGAAAACCTAAAATAACTTTTGCCGGATTAACTCAATATTATGATGAATTTGAAGATTTTATGATTGGGTCTATGTCCGAAGGCGGTAATATGAATAATCTCTTGGGTGAAGTGCTGGCAAATAATGGTAAAAAGCAATTACGAATTGCTGAAACCCAAAAGTTTAAACATGTTACAAGTTTTTTTAATGGTAAAAAAACTACTCCTTATAAATATGAAGATCAAGTTGAAATTAAAAGTGATATTGACCCTGCTGCATTTGCCAGCTTTCCAAAAATGGAAGCATATACTGTAACAGAGGAATTGTTAAAACGTTTAGAAAATAATCCATACGATGTTATTGTTGTTAATTATGCAAACTGTGATATGGTTGGTCATACCGGCAATCCTGAATCGACAAAAATTGCTGTTGAGGTTGTTGATGAATGTGTAGGAAAAATTGTTAAAAGATTATTAGAACTGGATGCTCACATATTAATCACGGCAGATCATGGAAATGCAGAACTTATGGTTGATTATGATACAGGATTAATACGAACCAGCCACACTCTCTTCCCTGTTGAATGTATTTATGTTGCAAATGATTCTACAGGAAAGACTTTGAAAAATGGTGTTTTGGCAGATATTGCTCCGACAGTACTTCAATTAGTCGGATTAAAGATCCCTAAAGATATGACGGCAAAAGTGCTAATTAATTAAACCGATTTATACTTAATTTGGCAATAAATGAAAAGCCCCAAATTTTAATTATTTGGGGCTTTTCACTTATTCATGTTGATAGAAAGTTTCTGTATAAATTTCATAAAAATATTTCTTTTAAACAAATGTTTTTAAATAAAATAATACCACAACACATAATATTTGAGTGTTTTCCCGTTATAGCACCGGCATAAATTTCTTTTGAAATTACTTTAATGTGACTCTCATTTTTTAACACTTTTTTCTCTAATTTTGTTAGTTTTTCTGTGTTTTTGGGTATTAACAAACAACCTTCTTCAATAAAGATATTGTTAGATAATATTAATTTAATTATCGTATTTCTTAAATGACGAGAATAAATATCAGTCATATCAGGAAAACGGACACCAAACTTGTCTTCATTAGTGCCTATCAAAGGGTTATTCCCAGACATATTAATATGGTCGTTTATTAATACCCCATCTCCGGTAAAACCATTTGCGGCAACACCTTTTCCAATAAATATAATCTTTTTTATTCCAGCAGTTTTAGCAAGTCTTGTGGATAAAATAATCTTTCTTGTGTCCTGATCTTTTCCAATATAGAATAAATTAAAATCAAGTCCTGCAATTTTAAATATTTTTATGTCTTCATATTCTATTATATCTTGATTATTTTGGGGAAAATTCAGTCCAATATTCAAAGGATTAATACTGGTTATTATTGAATATTTAATCGAATTATTTTTTATTTTTTCAACGATTTTTTCCAAAACCAACCTTATTTCTCTTTTTGATTCCAACCGTATTAAGCCAACTATCTAATTCTTTTTGCTTTATATTGATTATTTTTGCAGATTCAATTATTTCACTTTTGGATAATTTTGATTCAACAAAAACATTTTCTATTTCTCGTAACTCTGTTTGAGATAATCTTAAAAAAACATTGTTTTCTGTTTCAACTTTTACTATTAACTTTTCTGTTTCATCCATTGAAAGAGAATAAATTTCATCCTGTCCCAGTGCAATATCTTTTTTATACTTATTAAAAACAGGTTTAATATCAACACTTTTAATCATATAATCAGCAAGATACTGGTATTCAGATACAATTGTTTGAATATGATAATTGATTTCATTTATATTCTTAAAAATTTTCTTTTTCATTGTTCTTGTTGGTATCATATTAATATTTCACCAAATCTATAAATTACATTAACAAGAAATTCATCTATAAAATATAAAATTAAAATAGCAATCATAGGTGATAGATCAATAGAAGAAAAGGGTGGTATAATCTTTTTTATATTTATTAAAACCGGTTCAACAGATGAACTTATAAACCGAGTTATATTATTATAATTACTGTAGTTTACCCATGATAAAATTGTGTCAACAATTATTAAAATAATGTATGAGTTAATCATAAATCCTATTAATTTGGCAAATGCAATAAATAAATATCCAAAAATAAACATCTATTCCTTTTCCTCTCCTAATATTTCTTCATCCGTATCTTCTTTTTCAACAATAATTTCGCCTGTTTCATCAAAATATTCTTCTTCTTGTTCTTTTTCTTTTTCCTCTACAACTCTTGATAATGCAGATATTGAATCGTTATCATCCAGATTAATTAATCTTACACCCTGTGTATTTCTTGAAATTGTTCTTATTGTTGATATTGGTAAACGTATTAATACTCCTTCTTCTGTTATTATCATAAGGTCATCAGTATCAACAACATCTAATAATGACATCATTTTTCCATTGCGAATAGATGTTTTTATGGTAATAACACCAACTCCGCCTCTCTTTATAACCGGATAATCCTGTATTTCTGTTCTTTTTCCATATCCATTTTCTGATACGGCAAGCAAGGTACCACTTTCACCTTTTACTGTAACCATTCCAACAACTTCATTTCCTTTACCGGGAATTTTAATACCAATAACACCTGCTGCAGATCTTCCCATTGGTCGCACATCTGTTTCTCGAAATCTTATAGATTTACCATAAGCTGTTCCAAGTATAACATCTTTTTCTCCATCAGTAATCATAACATTCAAAAGATCATCGTTTTCATGAAGATTAATTGCAATAATTCCTGTTACTCTTGGATTACTAAATGCCATTAAAGGTGTTTTCTTAATTATTCCTTTTTTGGTTGCCATCATTAAAAATTTGCCTTCTTCAAATTGTTTAATGTTAACAAAAGCCGTAATAGATTCACCTTCCTGAGTTTTTAGTAAATTTACAATTGCTCTACCTCTGGATGCTTTTCCTCCTTGTGGAATTTCATATACTTTCAACCAATAACATCTTCCTTTGTTTGTGAAAAACATCATATAATCATGGGTGCTTGCGATAAATAAATTACAAATAAAATCATCGTCTCTTGTTGTAGCCCCACGACTTCCTCGTCCACCTCTATTTTGTCTTTTATACGAGTTAACAGGAAATCGTTTTATAAAACCATTTTTTGAAATAGTTATAACCATATCTTCTTCTGCAATCATGTCTTCGATAGAAAAGTCCTGTATGTCCGCTATTATTTCGGTTCTTCTGTCATCACCATAGATTTTTTTGACATCACTTAATTCTTCTTCTATAATTTTTTTCTGTTCTTCTTTGTTTTCAAGAATAATCTTCAATTCTGCTATTAACTTTAAAACCGCATTATATTCTTCTATAATTTTATGAGTTTCTAAACTTGTAAGTTTTTGCAGTCTCATGTCTAATATTGCCTGAGATTGAATTTCTGATAATGAAAAAGTTTTTATCAGAGATCGTTTAGCTTCTTCAGGGGCACCGGATCCACGAATAATTTTGATTACTTCGTCAATATTATCCAAAGCAATTTTTAAACCTTCTAAAATATGTGCTTTGGCTTCTGCTTTTTTCAGTTCAAATGTTGTTCTTCTGACAATTACTTCATATCTGAATTCAATAAAATTTTCTAATACCTGTTTTAAATTTAATCTTTTTGGGATACCTTTTACCAGAGCGAGAATATTAATACCAAAACTATCTTGCAATTGCGTGTGTTTGTAAAGTTGATTTAAGATTACTTCCGGATATATGTCCTTTCGTAATTCTATGACTATTCTAATACCATCTCTTCCTGATTCATCTCTAAGATCAGTAATTCCATCAATAGATTTTTCTTTTACAAGTGTAGCTATATTTTCAATTAATTTAGATTTATTTACCTGGTATGGCAATTCAGTAACAATAATACGTTCTTTTCCTGATTTCATTGGCTCAGTATGAGCTCTGCCACGCATTTTAATAACACCTTTTCCTGTTTCATAGGCTGATTTAATTCCAGCAATTCCCATGATTATTCCAGCTGTTGGAAAATCTGGTCCTTTTACTATTTCTCGTAAATCATCTATTTCACATTCAGGGTTATTAAGTGTATGTGTTGTGGCATCTACTATTTCATTCATATTATGTGGTGGAATATTAGTCGCCATACCAACAGCAATACCGCTTGCTCCATTAGTTAAAAGCAATGGTACAGAAGTTGGTAATACAGTCGGTTCTTGCAAGGTTTCATCAAAATTTGGGATAAAATTAACTGTTTCTTTGTCAATATCTTTAAGTAATTCTCCGGCAACTCTGGACATTCTTGCTTCTGTATATCTCATTGCAGCAGCACTATCACCATCAATCGAACCAAAATTTCCTTGTCCATTTACTAATGGATATCTTAATGAAAAACTTTGTGCCATTCTAACAAGAGCGTCATAAACAGAGGAATCACCATGAGGGTGATATTTACCTAATACTTCTCCAACTATTCTTGCGCATTTTTTGGGTGGCCTGTTATAAGGAAGATTTAAATCTGACATTCCATACATTATTCTTCTATGCACCGGTTTTAAACCT
>JAOZSG010000196.1 GCA_029939785.1 Fidelibacterota bacterium
CTCTACCAACTGAGCTACTCCGGAATAATTTTATAATTTCAAAAAAAATGACCTGAACTTTTGATCAAGTGGTTAATCCGGCAGCTGCCGGACTATATCAACTGAGTTACTCAGGAATCATTATCATAAAGAACGGCAAAAGATAAGTGCTTTTTTTAATATTACCAATAAAAAAAAATTATTTTTCATGTTTTTATTTTTCGTTGAAATATTCGATATAATTTTGTGTTTTTTTAACATGCAATATTCATTACAATCCCACTAATTTTATTTTTATGATTAATTCCGACAAATAATTAAAGTTATAAATCTTATTTGTTAAATAAATAACTTAATTAACAAAACCAGTTGATTCAATACAAATACTTATAGTCGATACTTATTGATTTATTTATCAAAAAGTAATAAGTTCGAATTTATTTTTTATTAATTGAAATTAAAGAAAGGTAACAAATGTTTAATGGTGTAGGAACAGCAATAATAACTCCTTATGATGACAAATTGAGAATTGATTATGATGCTTTAAAAAAAATCATAAAACTTCAGTTAGATGCAAAAATGGATACAATCGTAGTTTTAGGTACTACAGGAGAAGCTCCGGTTATTAAGGAAGAAGAACGAAAACAAATCATAAAGACTGTTGTCAAAGAAGTTAAAGGAAGTATTCCAGTTATTGTTGGTACTGGTACAAACGATGCAGAGCATGTAATTCATAATAACAAAATAGCAGAAGAATGTGGTGCTGACGGACTTCTTATCGTCACTCCCTATTACAACAAAAGTACACAGGAAGGTCTGTTTCAAACTTTTAAATATTATGCAGACAATACCAAACTTCCAATTATGCTCTATAATGTTGCATCCCGAACAGGTATTAATATGGAACCTGAAATTGCTATACGTCTTTACGATGAATGTGAAAATATTTTTGCAGTAAAAGAAGCGAGTGGGGATATTACACAGATTGCAAAATTAATCGCAACAAAACCAGAAGGTTTAAAAGTATATTCTGGTAATGATGATCAGGCTTTACCATTATTAGCACTTGGTGGAAATGGTCTAATTTCCGTTATTGGAAATATATGCCCGGTAGAAATTGCAAAAATGGTTCATTCGACTATCAAAGGTGATCTTAAAACTGCACAAAAAATCAATAATAAATTAAATCAACTTATGAATTCTATATTTCTTGAAGTGAATCCAATTCCAATAAAATATGCAGCTTCTTTATTAAATATTTGTAATAATAATCTCAGGCTTCCATTAATACCTATTACAAAAGAAAATGGACTATTTTTGAAAAATGTAATGAAAGAAGTCGGCCTGTTATGAAATTTGGAATAATTGGAATAAATGGTAGAATGGGACAGGAAATCAAAAATCTATTTCAGGAATATGGAAGTAATATAGTTTTCTCTTTTGACAAAGATGGTGAAAATAAAACTGATAAGCCCGATATTCTCATAGATTTTTCATTGCCAGAAGTTTTTGAAAAAACTTTGGAATTCACATTAAAAATGAAAGTTCCATTAATAATTGGTACTACTGGATTGTCAGATGATCAACTTAGAAAGTTGAGAGAAATTTCAAGTGAGGTTCCTGTTGTTCAGTCATATAATTTTTCCATTGGCATTCAGATGCTTCTCAAAGCAACCGAAATGCTGAATGATAATCTACCTGATTGGGATGTCGAAATATCAGAAACACATCATCGTTTTAAAAAGGATAAACCTTCAGGTACAGCGATTATGATTCAGAATATTTTTGATAAGAATGTAAACACTTCTGCTTTGAGACTCGGAAATGTTGCTGGAGATCATAGCGTTTCTTTTGGTAGTCTTGGTGAAATTGTCACAGTGTCACATCGTGCTTTATCACGCAGGACTTTTGCTGAGGGAGTATATAAGTCTGCTCAATTCCTAAAACACAAAACAAACGGACTTTATACATTTAAAGAAGTTATTTTTTCAAAATAGATTTGATGATTTTTAAAACATATAGGAAATAAAAATGAACTCTTATGAAATAATAGACTATATATCAAATTCGACAAAAACAACACCAATTAAAGTTTATCTAAAAGGAGAACTTGATAAAATTAATTTAGAAAACTTAGATTTTTTTGGAGATGACAAAAATGGTGTTCTATTTTGTGAATTAAAAGATTTTGACATAATACTTAAAAACAATAAGCAATATATTTCAAAATATATCATAGAAAATGATAGACGAAACTCCGCAATACCATTAGCTGATCTTAGTAAATTTAATGCACGCATTGAACCTGGTGTATATATCCGTGATATGGTTGAAATTGGTGATAATTGTGTAATTATGATGGGTGCTGTAATTAATATTGGTGCAGTCATTGGCAAAAACACAATGATTGATATGAATGTTGTTTTAGGAGGACGTGCTGTTATTGGTGCAAATTGTCATATTGGTGCAGGTTCTGTGATTGCAGGAGTTATAGAACCTCCAAGTGCTGATCCGGTTATTATTGAAGATAATGTTGTTATTGGTGCAAACGCCGTAATTCTTGAAGGTGTGAAAGTTGGAAAAGGTGCTGTTGTTGCAGCAGGAGCAATTGTCATAAAGGATGTTAAACCAAATGAAGTTGTAGCAGGCTCACCGGCAAAAGTAATAAAAACAGTAGATAAAAAGACTAAAAGCAAAACCCAAATTATGGATGCATTGAGGAACTTATAAAATGAAAATTGTAGTACAAAAATATGGTGGTTCTTCTGTAGCCGACACAACAAAAATCATGAAAATTGCGGAAAGATTAAAACAAAAAGTTAATGATGGAAATAAATTGGCTGTAGTAGTTTCGGCAATGGGTAAAACTACTAATAAATTATTAAAATTATCTAAAGAAATAACAAAAAAACCTTCGCCACGTGAACTTGATATGTTAGTAACTACCGGTGAACAGATTGCAGCTTCTCTGCTCACTATGGCTTTGATTGAAATCGGAATAAAAGCAAAATCTCTTAATGCTTTTCAGGCTGGAATTTCAACAACATCAAATCATACAGATGCGAATATAAAAGATATAGCAACGGAAAAACTGAAAAATTTTCTTAATAACAATGATGTAATTATTATTACAGGTTTTCAGGGAATAACCAAAGATCATGATATTACTACTCTTGGTCGCGGTGGCTCAGATACATCAGCGGTTGCTATTGCTTCTGCATTAAATGCTCCATGTGAAATTTATAGTGACTTTCCAGGGATATTTACAACAGATCCACGACTTTTCCCTGAAGCAAAAAAACTTAAGCATATTACATATGATGAAATTATGGAGATGTCTCGCCTTGGAGCAAATGTTTTGCATCCCAGAGCTGTAGAAATCGCAAAAAAATATAATACACCATTATATTGTGGTGCTACTTTTTCTGATGAAGAAGGTACTATAATAGATAATAAAGAAAATCTTGAAAACCCCGTTGTAACCGGAATGAGTATAATGGTAAAACAAACACAGGTTACAATTACCAATCTCCCTACTGATCATGCAGTTGTTAACAATATTTTCGCCTATCTTGGAGAAAGAAATATTAATATTGATATGATTTCAATCATTCATCTGAATGATAATTTAAATCTCTCTTTCACATATATTGAAGATGATCAGAATTACTTTGAAGATGTCATGGAAAATCTAAAATTTGAATTCCATGAATGTGAAATTAAATATAGTCATGGTTGTACAAAAATTTCTATTGTTGGGCTGGGTATGCGATCTGAAAAGGGTGTTGCCTCTCGTTTTTTTCAAGCTCTAAAAAACATCCATGTAGAACTTGTAACAACATCCGAAATTAAAATATCAGCACTAATCAATAAAAAATATATGCAGGATGCAATAAACGCTCTTGCAAAAGAATTTAAATTATGAGTTATTTAAAACTTTATGATTATTTCCCTTTTGAAATTGACCATTGCAAAGGTGTTGAAATATTTACAAAAGATGGAAAAAAATATATCGATTCTTTTAGTGGAATAGGTGTGCTTTCATTTGGTCATTCTTATGATAAAATTACAGAATTAATAAAAACAAAACTAAACAGATACTCACATCTTTCTAATTTTTTCCTTGATGAAGACACAGAATATGTAGCCAAAAAATTAATAAAATATACCAATCAATCCGGAAAAGTTTTCTTTTCTAATTCCGGAACAGAAGCAAATGAAGGAATTTTAAAAACTATTCGTAAAATATCAGATGAAACTAGAAATCAAATTATTTACTTTGATCAAGGTTTTCATGGAAGAACTACCGGTTCATTATCCGTCACGGGTTTTCCAAAAATCAAAGATTGTTTTAAACCATTACTCCAGCCTACAGTGAAATTGCCCTATAATAATGTCAAAGCAATTAATGAATATTTTGAAAATTATCATAGTAAAACCATTGCACTTTTTATGGAACCTGTTCAGGGATCAGGTGGAGTTATTCCACTCACAAAAGAGTTTGCCGATACTATAAATAGTCTTCATAAAAAACATAAATTTGTATTAGTCAGTGATGAGATTCAGGCAGGACTTGGTCGAGCTGGAAAAATCTATTCTTACCAACATTTTAATATAAAACCTGATATTATTTCAGTGTCAAAATCACTTGGAGGTGGACTTCCTCTCGGAGCAATATTATTTCTCGGTAAATATGCCGATGTTCTAAAACCCGGCGATCACGGTTCAACTTTTGCACCAAATCCATTAGCATTAGTTGCTGCTAAATATATATTGGATACACTTCCCGGAATGTTACAGGATATTGTAAAAAAAGGTGATTACTTTTCAAAAAAATTATCCCAAATTAATTCAAATAAAATTAAAATAATTCGTGGAAAAGGCTTAATGATTGGTGTTGTATTAAAAGAAAAACATCCTGAACTTAGAAACAATGCAATGAAGGAAGGATTATTATTAAATATACTTCAGGATAAAATCATCCGCTTACTTCCGGCATTAAATATTACTTATGATGAAATTGACCAAATTATTTTAAAACTCGGAAAAATATTATGATTACTCCAATTGAATTACGAAATCTTTTACATCAACATCCCGAACTTGCTTTGCAGGAATTTTATACAACTAAATTATTAGAAAAATCGATAAAAGAAATTGCAAAATTTAACAAAATAAATATCAAAATTCATAAACCTTTAGATACAGGATTGGTGATTGAATATAAGGTAAATGATTCGTCATTCACTCTATTTCGTGCAGATATAGATGCTCTTCCAACAGTTGAAGATACCGGATTTGAATACAGTTCGACAAATGGAAATATGCATGCATGCGGCCATGATATTCATATGGCTATTTTATATGGATTTATTCAACATATTTTCGAATCTAAACCAAACCAAAATTTCCTATTTATCTTTCAGCCGGCAGAAGAAGCAATTGGAGGAGCAAAAAAAATATTGGATTCAGGAATTCTCGACAATTTTCATATTGACAAAGCTTTTGCACTTCATGTAACAGATGATTATCCGGAAGGAACCATTGCGACAAATTCATCTACTTTATTTGCTTCGGCTTTGGAAATTGATGTGGAATTTTTTGGTAAATCATCTCACATCGCTTTTCCTGATAAAGGTAAAAATGCATTGTCAGCTCTTCGACTTTTTATGGACAATGTAGATAAAATTCCTCAAAATTATGTTGAACCAATAATTTTTGGTTTTGGTAAGATTGAATCAGGAAAAGTACGAAATATTATTCCCGATTATGCACATTTACAGGGCTCTATTCGTTCATTAAAACTAAAAGAAACCTATAAATATATTAAAAATCTGGAAAAAATTCTAATGAGTATCAGGGACACTATTGGAGTAAAAGGAAAAATCACGCTGGGAGCACCTTATAAAGAAGTTGTTAACTCAAAGGAATTATTCCAATCGTCTAAAGAAAAATTGTCAGATTTTAATTTCATCGAATGTAAAGTAAAAATGACTGGGGAAGATTTTGGATATTTTGCAGCAAAATATCCATCACTCATGTTTTGGCTTGGAACAAATACAGGAAATGATGTAGGGCTCCATAATCCAAAGTTTCTTCCAAATGAATCTGTTATTGCCAAGGGTATTAACATTTTCAAAACAATAAGCAAACAATCATAAATTTTTTAATTAATTATTTTGTTCCTAAATTTGCATTCCTTGTTTCAAAATCGGGTAATTTTGGTAAATCATTAGTTGGTTTATTCAAATAAAAATAAGATGTCGCACAAACATCATCCTGACGGTAAAATCCCACAAAATTTTTATCAGAAAACATTTCATAATCCATAGAATACTTACCATCAAGTAAATTATATTGTGTTTTATCCGGAACTATAACAAAAACTGGTTTCAATGGAAGATTTTCAGCAATCATTTTTTTAACATTTTCTCGACTTGTTCCACCAATCTGTTGAATTGTAACTTTACAATCTTCGTTGAATTGAACAGGATCAAGAACATGATATCGATAGAAACCATTGAGCCCTTTTTCATCATCAACAAGATGCGAACCTTGATATTTACCAATATAAAAGCCTTGCCCCCAACCAGTTCCTATATAATCTTCTGTACCAGTTCCACAAAGACTTGGATTTTCTTTATCACCGTCGAGGTAAATTTTTACTTCGCCTTCGCCCCACCAACCAATATATCTTT
>JAOZSG010000197.1 GCA_029939785.1 Fidelibacterota bacterium
ATTCTTGATGGAATCGTAAAAAAAAATACCGCAGAGATCGCAAAGAACACAGATGCTATATTATTAAAAATTAAAAATTTATCTCTATGTTGTCAGTGGTCTCTGCGGTAATTTTTTGATTTTTTACGAATCTGTCAAATAAAAAATATTATAAAACAATATAGATTTTAGTTATAAAATTTGTATCTTTGAGTTTGTTAATGAATAAAATTCTGGCTGAATAAAAAAATAATCGGAGGAGAAAATGACAGAAAACTTGGTAAAAAGATTTTTTCGATATGTAAAAATTGATACTCAATCTAAAGAAGGTGTTGAAGATCGTTTCCCCAGTACAGAAAAGCAGAAAGATTTATTAAAAATTCTTGTTGATGAAATGAAAACAATGGATCTGAAAAATGTTAGTATGGATGAAAACGGTTATGTAACTGCTACTTTTCCATCAAATCTTTCAAAAGAGGATACATCTAAAGTTCCGACTATCGGATTACTTGCTCACGTAGATACGTCTCCTGATGTCAGTGGAAAAAATGTTAATCCTGTAATTCATAAAAACTATTCCGGTGGAGATATTATTTTTCCCGGAGATAATTCTATAGTTCTTAAACTTGAAGAGAATCCATGTTTACAGGATCATATTGGTGATGATATTATTACATCTGACGGAACAACTCTTCTTGGTGCAGATAATAAAGCAGGTATAGCAGAAATTTTGACAGCAATTGAACATTTACAAAATAATCCCCAAATCAAACATGGTGATGTTCGCATAGGTTTTACTCCTGATGAAGAAGTAGGAATGGGCACAGCACATTTTGATGTAAAAAAGTTTAAAGCAAAATATGCATATACTATTGATGGTGAGAAAGTAGGTGAGATTGAAGATGAAACTTTTAATGCATCTATGGGTGTCTTCACAGCAACAGGCGTAAATGTACATCCGGGATATGCAAAAAATAAATTAGTAAGTGCAATCAGAATGATTTCTGATGTTGTAAAAGCAATTGAAAATGATCCTGCACCTGAAACAACTGAAAAATATGAAGGTTATTTACATCCATTTGCTATTGAAGGTGGTACAGAATCGGCTATTTGTAAGGTTTTGATCAGAGATTTTACCAAATCAGGAATTCAGGAGCGAAAAGACAGATTAGAAAAAATCTGTAAAGAAATTAACAATAAGTATCCAAAGGGTAACTTGAAATTGGACATTACTGACCAATATGAAAATATGAAAGTTGTACTGGATACAGTTCCTGATACAGTCGATTATGCAATTGAAGCAATTAAACGCACAGGATTAGAACCAATTAAACAAAATATCCGAGGTGGTACAGACGGAGCAAGATTATGTTTTATGGGATTGCCGACACCGAATATTTTTACAGGAGGACATAACTTTCATTCAAAACAGGAATGGATTGCTATTCAGGGAATGGAAAAAGCTGTACTTACAATTGTAAATTTACTTGAAATTTGGGCTGAAAAAAGTCTATAAATAATTTTACTCCGTTAGATTTAGTTAAAACAGGATAATATAATTTGAAATTAAAACTCCGAATACTATTCCTTATAATTTTTATATCTAATTTTGGATTTTCATGGGAAACAAAAAAATCCATTATTGAACCTGGAATTGTCTTTTATCATTCTGTCGATAAAAATACTCCATTAAGTATATATATTTTAGAATTGGATCTCACTAAAAAAAATAATTGGATACAGACTGGAAAAGCGGATTCAAAAATCCTTAACCGAAAGAAAACATCAGAAATAGTCAAACAATTCCAGAGAGAAGGGAAAAATGTCATTGCAGCAATTAATGCTGATTTTTTTGCAGAAAACGGTACACCAGTCGGTGCTCAAGTTCAGGAAGGAGTACTTTTACAAAAACCTTATTCCAGATCAGTTTTTGGCATTACTGATTTAGGATTACCTTTCATTGATATTGTCAAATTTTCCGGATCAATTATTTCGAAAAAAGGAGTCTCTTGTTCAATAGATGCAATTAATAGAAACAGAAAAGATAACCAACTGGTAATATTGAATAAATATAATGGGATCTCCAGTAATGCTAATTATTGGGGAAGTGAAATAATAGCAAAGTATGTAACAAAACCTGTTGTTAATGATACATTTAAAATTGTTGTTATTGCAAAAGACTCTATTCAGACAGAAGAACATGGAAATAATATAATTCCTCAGGATGGGATTGTTTTATCTGCTCATGGTGATAAAAGTGAATTTATCAATCAAAATTTATTTTTCGGAGATACAATAAAGATTATTTTGAATCTTCCACCAATAAAAGAAAAAATTCAGGAATTAATAGGTGGTGTTCCCAGAATCGTCAGAGATGGAAAAATATCAATAGAAAATAAAAAAGAAACTATTAATGATAAATTTTGCACTGATAAACATCCTCGTACTGGAATTGGATTCACCAAAGAGAAAGACAAGATAATGTTATTTGTTGTTGATGGTCGTCAGGATGGATATAGTATAGGTATGTCATTACATAAATTTGCAGAATTTATGATCAAATGGAATATTTATCAGGGATTAAATCTCGATGGAGGTGGCTCTTCCACAATGTTTATTAAAGATAAAGTTGTAAATAAACCATCTGATATTGAAGGTGAACGTCCTGTAAGTAACGCAATTCTAATATTAAGTAATGATATAGAGAATTAATTATGTTTCACAGACTATAATAAATAAATCTTCAGAAAATTTATCATCTTCAATACTATCGTATAATTCACAGTTTTTAAATCCTGCTGAATTCATTTTTTTTATTAATGTATCCGTTTTATATGCCTGATAATACTGATAATATTGTTTTATATCTTCTCCCTCAGAAATGATATAATATCGAACTACAGAAATTTCATGTTTGGTATTCCACTCACTTTCCTGAAGATAAATATATGGAAAATCAGAAAATATACCTGACATACAAGAATGCCAGACAGGAGGATGATCACCATGAAATTCTACTCCTTCATAAGTAAAAGGTTCGAGTAATAGTTTTCCACCGGAATTAAGAGATTGATAAATTTTTTGCAGAAGAATGTCTGCTTCCTTCTTTTCAAAAGTATTAAACCACCCGAAATTTAATATTATGAAATCAAATCCATCAGGAAACGAAACATCCAGAATATCTCCTTCAATATATTCCAAATCAAGATTCTTTATTTTTGTATCTTTATTTGCATATTCAATTACCTTTGGAGAAATATCTATTCCTATACATGAATGACCTAATTCAGCAAACCTGCTAGTATATAATCCCGGACCACATGCCAAATCCAGTATTTTTGATTTTTTTTTATCCAACAGGTGATGGTGAATCCAATTAATTTGCTTATCAATTATTTCAAATCTACGTGAATTTATATCATTAGATTGATCCAGATGAAGTTGTAAACTTCTTCTACTAAACTCCTTATCTGACCAAGGTATTGAATGCAAATTTGATCGGGCTGTCGATAACTTATTACGTGTTAGAATTTGTTTTAGATCCATTTTATTTTAATATCTCTCTGATTTTTGTAATATATTCAGGAGATGTACCACAACAACCACCTACTATATTTATACCAAGTTGTTTCATCTTCAATATATTATTTGAAAAAGTACTAACATCTTCAGGGTAAATTACTTCAGTTTCTTGAATTGTTGGTTTTCCTGCGTTAGGTTGAATAATTGTTAATGCATCTGTACTTTGTCGAATTTCTTTAGATAATTTTAACATTAGTTCACTATCTAAAGTACAATTCGCTCCGACAACATTTGCTCCATTATCTATTAATTGCTTCATAGAATCAGCAACTTTATTCCCCATTACTGTAGCAAATCCAATTGGATTTTGTGCAAATGTTAAGGTTGTAATAATAGGTAGATCTGAAACAGTTTTGATACCCTTTATTGCAGCAATTGATTCATTAATATCAAACATTGTTTCAATAATAAAAACATCAACACCTCCTTCTATTAATGCATTGGCTTGTTCAGCAAAATTATCAATTGCTTCTTGTTCAGAAATAAGTCCAAAAGGCTGAAGCATATCACCGCATGGTCCAATATCTCCTGCAACATACTTTTGTTCACCGGCCACTTTTCTGGCAATTTTTGCTGCTGTTTTGTTTATTTCTTCTACATGCATTTGCAGATTGGCTTTTTGTAATTTTATTCTACTTCCACCAAAAGTATTTGTTGTAACGATGTCTGCACCAGCATCAAAATATGCTTTATGTATATTTTTTATTATATCAGGTTTTTCAAGATTCCAATACTCAGATACTTGACTACTTTCTATACCTGCTTTAATAAGCATTGTTCCCATTGCACCATCAAAAATCAATCCTGATTTGATAACTTTGTTTAAAAAATTCATTACTACTCTTTCTGTTTTATCTAACTACACACGCTAATGGACATTAATATTTAATTATTGTATTTTTATATTTTAATTTGCGTTTATTAGCATGCATTAGTCATCATTTATGGTTAATATTTTTTTTGTTTGATATCCGATTGCTGCTGGATGATATTACCTTTTAATATTTTGATGAAATTTGTAAAAAAATCAAATAACAAGCAATTATTTTTACTTAAAAGCATATTTATATCTATTTTTTTTTATTTTTTTTTAATTCAATATTGATTGTGACCATAAAAATAGATACCTTTTGTAATGTGAGTATTTGTTAAATACTTTATAATATATTGAAATGCTGATGATTTTTTTAGAGTAATTAATATTTGTTTTAATTTATAATTAATCCATAAAGGTAGGATACAATTGAAGACTTCAAAAGACATGTTAAAAGAATATAAAGAATTAAAAGAGAAGCAACAGCAATATGAATCCTTTATTGAAGTTGGTCAGAATTCCGCACATGAAATAAATGACAAACTCGCTGTGATTCTTGGAGCAGCAGAAACTCTTTGGGAAGTTATTGATAAAAAAGATTTTTATTGTACACAACAAATAGAAACAATTATCAGAGCTGTTGACAGGATTACAATATTAACAAATGAAATTGAAAAATCTTCCAAGAAACCAAAATCAAAATTAGATAAAAAAGCTACAATAATGGATTCTGAAAAAACACACAGAATTTTATTAGCTGAAGATGACCGTGATAATCGTAATATTCTTAAAGTTATGATGAATAGAATTGGTGTAGATGTAAAAATTGCATCAGATGGTAAAGAAGCACTGGAAATTTTCAATAGATTTCATTTTGATATGGTAATTACAGATGTAAAAATGCCAAAACTGGATGGTATTGGTTTATTAAAAGAAATACGGGAGGTAAAACCAAATATGCCTGTTGTTCTAATTACAGGATTTGATAAAGAGTCTTCTATGAAACTGGCAGAAGATGAAGAAAACCTGTATTTTTTAAGAAAACCATTCAGACAAAAACAATTGTTAGATACTATTAATAAAATTTTAAAAAATAATAATTAAAAATAAAGTTATAAAAATGGGATATTTCTTCAATATCCCATTTTTATTTTATCCCGCATTATTCATAATCTAAAAAATCCTTGAGATCAGTATTTTTGATTTAATTAAAAAAAATCAGAAACATTGTAATTATATCTAAGTATAATAAATCAAGAAAAACGTATTAATTTTTTTGAAACTAAATAAGGAGAATAACATGAGATTAAAAATTAAAAATGTTTTAGGAATTATTGCATTACTATTAATTGGAATATTTATAGGTACACATTTTATTGGGAATAATCCTGATAGAGTAGTTATATATGAAAACAAATCAGATATAAGTAAAGATACAAGAGGAATGAATATTATTCCCGCTTCACAATCCCAAAATAATGATGCCGTACAAGCAGCATCTGTATTTAATAATATTTTTGTTCAGATTGCGGAAAATGCAAGTCCCTCAGTAGTTACAATCACAACAGATAAAGTTATAAAAACTCAATATCGTAATTCTTTTAATGATGATTTTTTTCAACGTTTTTTTGGATATCCACCAGATAATAGAGAAAGAACAAGAACAACAACCGTTTTAGGTTCAGGAGTAATTGTTGATAAAAATGGATATATCTTAACCAATAATCATGTTGTTGAGAATGGTGAAAAAATACTTGTTGAATTAGAGGATAAACGTGAATTTGAAGCTGAAATTATAGGTACAGATCCAAGAACTGATCTTGCTGTGATAAAAATTAAAGCAAAAAAATTAAATCATATAATCTTAGGAGAATCTAACAAACTAAGAGTTGGTGAATGGGTTGCTGCTATTGGATCACCACTGGATAAAAATCTGGCTCATACTATTACTGCCGGAATTGTCAGTGCAATAGGAAGAGATGTATCAATAGGAAATCAATTTGGTTCATTTATTCAAACAGATGCTGCAATAAATCCGGGAAATAGTGGTGGTGCATTGGTTAATATCAAAGGTGAATTAATCGGAATTAATGCTGCTATTGCTACCGGTGGTGGTCGTGGAAATATTGGAATTGGATTTGCCATTCCTATTGATCTGGCAAAAAAAATTATGAAAGATCTTATTGAAGATGGGGAAGTACATAGATCCTGGATTGGAGTGTCAATTCAGAATATTAATGAAGGATTGGCAAAAGCACTTAAATTGGAATCTCGAAAAGGTGTATTAGTTGGAGATGT